>WLJZ01000012.1 GCA_009701525.1 Actinomycetota bacterium | reverse complement strand
GCTTCGGCTTTAAATTCTATTGACTGCGAAATCCCTAACTTCATTGCGATTTCAGTGTTTCGCTTTAAAGATTCTGGTCTGATGTCGATTCCAATCACATGGACCGGTATATCCATACTCTTCAAATATTGATGTACGGCAAAAGTTAAATAAGCGTTACCACAACCTAGATCTGCAATTACAAGTGGTTTAGAAGTGGTTGGCTCAGCTATCTGTTTTGCAGATATTGCAGAGTTGAGGGTTGGGACAAGTAAGCGTAGAAACTCTTCAACTTGTAAGTATTTATCAGCCCGCGTTGGTTTCACTTTTCCATTTGTATCACTGATTCCAACTTCAATCAGAAATGGATCTGCAGAATCTAATAACCTAGTTTTCTTTCGGTCATGCTCTAAATTTTGTTCGCGCGCCACTTTGTCTTCGTGGACTTGTGCCTCGCCTTTCTTGGTTATTCGAATTGAAAGTGATCCGGCCATGTGTTCAACTAAAATATTTGCATATCCCAAATCCAAATAACTCATTGGGTTAAAATCCTTTTGAGTGATATTTTTAGTTGTTGTAACTCGGCCATCATTTTGCATAATCTGATAAACAAGTTCATCTTTTATCAATACGGGACGAATATCAATGCGTTCAAATGGAACGCTCATGTTTCGCCGGCGCCCAGATAGGACAATTCGCACCAGAGTTTTAGAATCCAACGCTAATTTAGCTGCGCTATCCAATGCACTTTCTAATTGGGTAGCCATGTTAAATGTTTTTCAAGATTCGATCTGCGGCATCAGCAATCTGTGAATCTGTTGCGGTCATAGCGATGCGGATATGTTGACTTCCTGCTTGGCCATAGAAAATGCCAGGCGTTGCCAAGATTCCAAGGTCTGCAAGCCAAGATACCGATTCCCAACTATCTTCGCCACGAGTACACCAGATGTAGAGACCTGCCACAGAGAAATCAATTTTAAAGCCCGCTTTAATCAGAGCTGAACTCAATAAATTACGACGCTTTGCATAACGCTCAGCTTGTTCGGTTACATGAACCTCATCACCAAGGGCGGCAGTCATTGCTCTTTGAATCGGGAGTGGAACCAACATTCCAGCATGTTTTCGCACTTCACGAATTTGGGAAATAACTTCTGGATCTCCAACAATTAAACCTGCTCGATATCCAGCTAAGTTCGAACGTTTAGACATTGAATGAACTGCTATTAGATTCTTATTATTGCCAGCTGCTAATTTCAATATTGATACTGGCGCCGGACCTGACGCCGGGAAACTTATGTAACACTCATCGCTTACAACCAGCGAATTGTTCGCTCTGGCATATGAAATAGCGGCGGCTAATTCTGATTCACTATGAACTCTTCCGGTTGGATTTGAAGGAGAATTAATCCAAGCCAAATCACTCTTGGGCCAGGTGCTAGCATCAATATCAACTGCGATTGCTTCACTGCCATGAATCATTGCGCCAACTAAATAGGTTGGATATGCGACTTTCGGATAGAGCACAGTCTTTGCACGTAAGATTGAAGGCAGCCAGGCAACTAATTCTTTGGATCCAATTGTAGGCAGAACATCGAATTCACCACTTGCACCTAAAGTTTTTATCGCCCAATTACGCATAGCTTCGCGCAATTGCGGAGTTCCAATTGTTACGGGATAACTTGGTGAATTAGCTGATTCGCGTAGCGCGCTTTGAATAAATTCAGGAGTTGGATCTACTGGAGTCCCTTGTGATAAATCAATTAAGCCACCACTATGTTTTGATGCGCGCGCACTAAATGGCGCCAGCGCATCCCACGGAAAATCAGGAAGCTTCAGAGTGATGCACTTACTCGGCTTTAGGTGGAAGTGCTTTAACTAATGTGTGATCAGTTCCAGTAGCACCAACTTTACTTGCGCCACCGGGAGAACCAATCTCAACGAAGAATTCGCTATTAGCTTTTCCGAATTCTTTCCATTGTGAAGGCACATCATCTTCGTAATAAATAGCTTCTACCGGACATACAGGTTCGCAGGCGCCACAATCAACACACTCATCTGGCTGGATGTAGAGCATGCGCCCACCCTCGTAAATGCAATCAACAGGACATTCTTCGATACAAGATTTATCCTTAACATCCACACAAGGTTCTGCGATTATGTATGTCACTTGGTTACCTTCCTATAAGAACTAATGAGCCTAGGATAGCGAATAGTCGCGAATTAGTAAGTAATTAAATCGGAGAAGAAGGGGTCTTAAATATGGGAAATCCCACTCCGTCCATCAATGAGATTGGCAAACGGCTATCGATTCGCCTGCACGACCCCGAAGGTGGCTTCCGAGATTTGCTTGGTGTTCTAGAAGAAATTGATGCTATCCGCAAAAAGGACGGCACGCTTGTGAAGTTTGATCCATCTTCGATAGCGCTTTGGAAAGTTGTGATTGCAAAATGAATACTGGTCTATTTATTTTCGATACCAAGGAGCGCGAGTTAAAAGAGGTCTGTGCCAAGAATGGTTTTGAGGTTCAAATCTATTGCTGCGGCCCAACCGTCTACCGCGATGCCCACGTTGGCAATCTTCGAACTTTTCTTCTAGGAGATTTGATTACCCGGACTCTTGTTTTCTCTGGAATTGCTGCCAACTTAATTCAGAACATTACCGATGTCGGACATATGGGTGAAGACTTTGATGGCAATGAAGTTGGCGAAGATAAAATGTTGGCACAATCAAAAGCCGAATCAGTTGATCCATTTGATATTGCACGTAAATATGAAGCAAGCTTTCACCGAGATCTGGCGAATTTGAATGTAACTCCGGCTGCTAATTATCCAAGAGCTAGCGAGACTATTCCGTTGATGTTGGAGTTAATTTCTAACTTGATTAAAAGCGATCATGCATATGTTGGAAGTGATGGTTGTGTTTATTTCGCGGCAAATAGTTTTGAAGGATATGGCGATATTTCTGGCAACCGTCTTGATGCTCTTAAGCCTGGACATCGATATGAATATGTAGATGATGGCGCCAAGAGATTCCATGCAGATTGGGCGCTCTGGAAAGCGGCTGAGAATAGAACTCAAATGATTTGGGATTCACCCTGGGGTCCTGGATTCCCTGGTTGGCATATCGAATGCTCAGCCATGTCACTGCATTTTCTAGATGGAAATGTAGATTTACACCTTGGCGGAATAGATCTACGTTTTCCCCATCACGAGAATGAACGTGCACAATCAAACTCTGCTGCGGGTTATGAAGTTGTTGAGAATTGGGTTCATGGTGAACATCTGCTCTTTGAAGGTAGAAAGATGTCGAAGAGCGCTGGCAACGTTGTTCTGCTGACTGATGTGATCGCGAAAGGTTTAGATCCACTTTCATTGCGCCTCTGCTTCTTGGAGAATAGATATCGAAGTCAGATGGATTTAACTTGGGATTCACTAAAAGCGGCTAACACAACGCTAGAACGTTGGCGCGGTAAATATCAAAATTGGAAAGATAGCGGAGATTTAGATCAAAAATTCTTAGCTGATTTTGCAGAAGGCTCAATTGCCGATATAAAAAATGACTTAGATACTCCTCGCGCACTGCAACAACTTCGCAAGCTAGAGAAAGATGAATTAATCTCTGGAGCAACTAAGGCAGCTTGCTTTGAAGTTATGGATCAAATCTTTGGCTTGGAGTTATTAAAGGGGCAGGCTCCGAAAGCAGAACTTACCCCTGAGTTAGCACAATTACTTGATGATCGAAGAGTTGCTCGACTAGAAAAAGATTTTGCCAAAAGTGATTTGCTGCGAGATCAGTTAGCTACGTTAGGAATTTTGGTAAAAGATACACCGGCAGGACAAGAGTGGAATTGGAACTAGATTTTCTTTCTCGCAAATATAGTTGCAACAAGTAATCCGCCTAGCAAGAAAATATTTCCATAAGAATTTGAGATAATTAATATCTCAAAGCTTTGGCCATACGAGCCGGCACGAAGTGCAACTAAAAGCCAGGCAAGCCCAGTGACTATCTTGAACTTTCGGGATCCAAAAAGTTCTCCAGCAAAGTTAACTCCAACTGCAGTTACAAGAATTGCCAGAATTAACCCAAACGGCTGAAAAGCGTTATGCAAAATCACTCCGATGAAACCAATTAATGCTCCCAGAATTACTGAGCCAACAAACTTAAGCAAAGAGATCGACCTCGCGGTCATTTGAATCAAGATTTAAACTCTTTTCACCTTTAACTAAGGTGTAATACTCATGGCCCCAAACTTGATTTCCCAGATTATTTGAAAGGGCAAAAAATGGCCCATCGAGCTCTATCTGTGTTGGATGCGCTGCCATTGCAGCCATCTTGGCATCAATAAATGCCGTGCCATCAATCAGAGTTGTTACAAGCTCGTCAGGCTTTGCAAAGGGAAGATCATCGGCGCTTTCTGCACCAAAGAAAGAGGAACCTATTTCTTTCATCTTATCTATGCCATCTTGGATAATAGATTTAGGCATTGTGTTCCAATAAATTCTAGAAATGTTCCAAACTTCGCCACTTCCAAATTTTGGATCATTTGCTAATTCTGCAGCACGCATTGCAACTCTATGGGCCTGAATATGATCTGGATGGCCATATCCCCCCATCTCATCGTAGGTAATTAGAACTTGTGGTTTAACTTCCCTAATAATTTTCACTAGATATGAAGCAGCATCATCTAAACCTGCCTGCCAGAAAACATCGGCTCTATTGTTTGGCTCTGTTCCCATCATTCCACTGTCGCGGAAAATTCGATCAGGTGCACCTAAGAATCTAAAGTCTTTAACTCCAAGAGCTGCCATTGCATTAGCAAGTTCACCTTCGCGATGTTTGCCCAAATTATCATTCTTTGAACTAGCTAGATCTGCGAGTTCTGGAACTAAGACTTCGCCCTCTTCGCCTCGGGTGCAAGTAACAAGAGTTACCCGAACTCCCTCGCTTGCATACTTAGCCATAGTTGCACCGTTGTTGATGGTTTCGTCATCGGGATGGGCATGAACAAGTAAAAGTGAACGATCAGACATTTATAAACCTAATCCTTAATAAATAGGGAGTGCTGGGTCGATTTGTTTAACCCAAGCAACGACGCCGCCCGCAACATGTGTTGCATCTGCGAATCCAGCTTGTTTTAGTACAGCTAAACATTCTGCAGATCTAACGCCAGATTTGCAGTGCAAAATGATTGGAACATCTTGTGGCATTTTCTCCAGAGCCGAACCATTTAAGAATTCTTGCTTTGGAATCAATACTGAGCCAGGAATGCGCACAATTTCGAACTCTCCTGGTTCGCGCACATCAATCAACATAAACTTCTCGCCACTATCCATCTTGGCTTTTAGTTCAGTAACTGCAATTGTTGAACCAGATGCAGCTTCAGCAGCACCATCTGAAAGCATCCCGCAGAATGATTCATAATCTGGAAGAAGTTCAGTCTGAGTTGGTTTATCACTACAGATTGGACAGGCTGGATCTTTTCGAATTTTCACCTTGCGATATTCCATCTCAAGAGCATCGTAAACAATTAATTCACCGATAAGCGGTTCACCGATTCCAGCAATTAACTTAATTGCTTCGGTTGTTTGAATAGAACCAATTGATGCGCAGAGAACTCCAAGAACGCCACCTTCGGCACAACTTGGAACCATTCCTGGTGGTGGTGGTTCTGGATATAGGCAGCGATAGCAAGGTCCATGCTCGGCCCAGAAAACACTTGCTTGTCCATCAAATCTATAAATTGAACCCCAGACATATGGTTTCTTTAATAGAACAGCAGCATCATTAACTAAATATCTAGTTGCAAAGTTATCGGTGCCATCAACAATTAAATCGTATTGTGCAAAAATCTCCATGACATTATCTACATCTAACCTAGTTTCATGCAGGACTACATTTACATAAGGATTAATCTCTGCAATAGCTGCTTTGGCACTTTCAGCTTTGCTCTTTCCAATATCTGATTGACCATGAATTATCTGGCGCTGCAAATTTGATTCATCAACGGTATCGAATTCAACAATTCCTAGAGTTCCGACTCCGGCTGCGGCCAGATACATAAGGGCCGGGGATCCAAGTCCACCCGCACCTACGCAGAGAACTTTTGCATTCATCAAACGGCGTTGCCCGCTCATGCCAACATCAGGAATGATTAGGTGCCGTGAATAGCGGCGAACTTCATCAACCGTGAGTTCTGGTCCTTCTTTAACAAGTGGCGCAAGAGTGGCAGACACAAATACTCATCTCTAATTAATAATCCTAGGTTTAACTTACAACGCCCTAATTTTCGCGGATATTCCGCACAATTCAAAATTGAAATTGAAGTAGTTGTTGCAAAGGTCTCGCAAAAAGTCGCAATATTGGTAGCAAAGACCCTACGATAAGCCCAATGAGCACAGATCAGACAGCAGCAAATAAGGGGCGCCTGCCACGTGACGAACGCCGCGCGCAATTGCTAGCCGCAGCACTCGAAGTATTTACCCAAGCTGGATATCACTCGGCCGCTATGGATGAAATCGCTGATCGCGCAAAAGTAAGTAAGCCAGTTCTATATCAACATTTTCCATCAAAATTGGATTTGTATCTTGCTGTTCTCGATCTACATATTGATTCTTTAGTTTTTGATATTCAAAAAGCAATTGCCTCAACAAAAGATAACGCGGCCAGAGTTCATGCAACAGTTGATGCCTATTTTGGATTTATTAATCGTGAAGGCGAAGCTTTTAGATTGCTATTTGAAAGTGATATGAGTGTTGAACCTCAGGTTCGCGAACGGTTAAATCGCATGACCTACGATTCTGCCGCCGCTCTTAGCGCGGTAATCTCTCTTGATACTGGTTTGACCAAAGAAGCCTCGATGATGCTTGCAGTTGGCTTGATCGGAACCGCACAAACTTCAGCAAGACATTGGCTTGAACGAGATGGCAAGCTAGATCGTGAAACTGCTGTTGAACTTGTCTCAAATCTAATCTGGCGTGGAATTTCTGGATTCCCTAAAGCTAACTAAAGGAATAAACTAAAGCTATGTCAACAAAGAAAAATACCTCTGGAACTACAACTGAAGTCCGTATCGGAATTTCAGAATCATCACAAGAACTCCACATTGAGAGCGATTTAACTCCAGAACAAGTCATCGCGGCGGTAACCGCAGCGCTAGATTCTGGAAAATCACTCTCCCTCACAGATACCCGTGGTCGTCAAACAATTATTGGCAATAACAAAATTTCTTTTGTTGAAGTTGGACAGAGTGCAGAACGTAAAGTTGGGTTTGCTTCAGCCTAAATTTCGAAGAAGCCTTTAATCGATTGCACGATCATTTCAACTGCAATTGCCGCTAGAAGTAGACCGGCAATTCGCGCTATCAAGGTAACGCCAGACTCTTTAATCAAACCAACTACCTTGGTTGAGAACATTAGAGTTAAGCCAATGGCAACATGTACCGCGACTATTGCGGCTGCAAGTGCGAGTTTCATTTCAACGGTATATGCATGTTGCACGAAGACAATCGTCGTAACAATCGCTCCCGGACCAGCAAGCAATGGGGTTCCAAGCGGAACCAAGGCCACATTTACATCTTTGGTTTTATCGCCAGAACTATCTTTGCCAGTTAGCAATTCCAAAGAAATAAGCAGAAGCAATAAGCCGCCAGCACCTTGTAGCGCTTCAACGGAGATATGTAGGTAATCGAGAATAAATTTTCCAAATATTGCAAAGGTGACAATAACGATCAGCGATACACCAGCACCTTGCCAAGCCATTCGGATTCTCTTGCGAGCAGGTTGATCTTTAACTAAAGCCAAGAAAATTGGCGTTGCGCCAGGTGGATCCATAATTACAAAGAGCGTTACGAAAGCTTGAATTCCAAATGTTGCTGTTGAAATGAGAAGAATATCTTTCATTTTCTAACCACCCTTCGCTCGCTCGCTCGCGCTTCGAGCGCTTCAAAATCTTCTGGCTTTGTAGTGAATTCTGCTAATTCATTTAGCTTTCCAGTTCCGTGATAATCACTCGAACCTGTCGCAATGATGCCATATTCATCAACAATGCCGCGGAGCAATTCACTCTCTTCTACGCTTTGGTCGCGGTGCGAAACTTCAATTCCATCCAAACCTGCAGCCACCATTGAGCCAAAACTTTCAATACTTACTGTACGACCGCGCAGTGAAGCCAATGGGTGAGCAATCACAGCTACTCCCCCTGCCGCTTTGATCAATTTAATTGCATCTTCAGGAGTTGGTGAATAATGTGAAATATAAAATTTAGAATTATTATGAAGTAATTCAGTAAATGCTTCGTCGCGGCTCTTAACAATCTTCTTTGCAATTAGTGCATCAGCAAGGTGAGGACGACCAAGAGTTGCACCTGGCGCTAATTGAGCCATGACATCTTCAATTGTTATTTCAATTCCAGCTTCATTCAAACGCCCGATAATTCTGCTCATGCGAGTCAAACGGTTATCTCTAGTTGTTGATAAGACTTCTGCAAGCTCGGCATTTTCACTATCAAATAACATCCCAAGCATATGAACGCTTGTGCCATCAAGAGTTTGGCAAGAAATTTCAGAACCTAAAACGAGCGACATTCCAGGACGTAAATATTGAGTTGCCTCAGCCCATCCTGCAACGGTGTCGTGGTCCATTAAGCCAAGCACGGTAATTCCTCGGGCATGCGCTTTATTAATTAAATCGCCAGGCGTATCAGTTCCATCACTAGCAAGTGAATGAGTATGTAGATCAATCATTTGCTGGCGATACCTTTGCTCTTGAAACAAAGATTCCACAGCCAATTAGCAGGCCAATAATTCCCGGAATGATTCCTGCTGGCGGAACTTGGTCAAGCCAGAAAAAAGCGATGATTGCGCTTACTGGAACTTCAAAGAAAACAATTAGCGCAACAATCACCGGTGAAACTCTGCGAAGTGCCATATTGAACATTGTGTGTCCGAGGAATTGCGCACCAAGAATAAGGGCAACTACCAACCACCATTGCCTTGCTTCAAAATGTAAATACTGGCTACCAGTAGCGATTGCGATAACTAGCGTTGTAACTGCGCATGTGAAATAACAGGCAGTTGTATAAGTAGATGTAGAGAGTTTCTGTTGGGCTTTAGATCCTATAAGCATGTAACCAGCTGCGAGGGCTGCGCCCAAGAGTGCCAAGAGATCACCAGCAAAATTACGCAAACTAATTTGGAAATCTACTCCGGTAATAAGAAGCACTGAGAGAAAAGCGATGAACATGCCACCCCAAGCTCGTTTTGGAATAATTCCACCACGAAGTTTGAAATAGAAAGCAGTAAATATTGGTTGCAAAGCAGCTAGCGCAGTTCCGGCAGCAACGCTTGTTAATCGCATCGCAAAGAAGAAACAGATGAAGTGCATGGCGAGCAAAAAACCGGCGGCACTGGAGAGAGTTAGCGCTTCGCGTTGGCTCTGGGTTTTCCATTCCTTATTGCGAAGTGCAAATGGCAACATCATTGCAGCGCCACCAAGATTGCGCCAAAAAATAAGTGATGGGACCGGCATAACACTTGCCGCAATTACTGGACCTGAAGTACCAACACCAATTACGCCAAGAGAGAGCAGTCCTAGATCTTTGGCGGCAGGAATTGCGGTGTGGTCATGTTGTTTCATCAAGTAATCGTAAACCAGAGCATGCAGCAAACTGCTATCGCAACGATTGTGATAATAATTCCATAAATAATGCGCATGGTTTTGGTTGATACGAATTCGCCCATGAGGCGCTCATCTCTCGAAATGCCATACATGTAAATAAGCAAAGGTAGGAGAAGGACTGCATTTAGAATTTGAGTGATAACTAATATCTTTATAAGAGGAGCGCCAGGTATCAAGATCAAGATGGCGCTAACAACTGTAATCACGCCAAATGTTGCATAGAAGAGCGGAGCTTCGCGAGGAGAATCATCTAATGCAGCTGGGCGACCGGTTAAATCACTTACTGAGTAAGCAGTTGATAGCGGCAGAATTGATGCGGCTAAGAGCGCCGCTCCAATTAATCCAATCGCAAAGAGTTCCTTAGCCAGGGTTCCGGCTAGCGGCTCCAAAGCTCTTGCGGCATCTCCGGCATCATTAATTTGAATACCATTTTTATTTAAAGTTGCTGCGCAGGTTACAACTACGAAGAATCCAATTACTCCGGTAAGCAATGAGCCCGTCCAAACATCAACGCGAAGAAGTTTGAGATCATCACGAGTAAGACGCTTGTCGACGGCATAAGATTGAATAAATGCAAGGCCCCACGGTGCCAGAGTGGTACCGAATGTTGCAGTTGCAATAAAAATGGCATCTTGAGTAAAGGGAATTGTCGGAACAACTGCGCCATGAAGTGCGCTTCCCCAATCAGGGTGTGCCATAAAGCCTGCGATTATGTAGGCGATAAATACGCCAGAAATTAGGAAGAAAACTTTCTCTACCTTTGAAAAAGAATTACGTAAAACTAGAAAAGATACTGCGATTGCTGCGATTGGAACACTTACATACTGGCTCACTCCAAAAAGTTGACCAGCGACTGCAATTCCTGCGAACTCGGCAGTCATGGTTCCAGTATTTGCAAGAATTAAGGCAGCCGCACTTAGCGTTCCAGATCTGGCACCATATTTCTGGCGAATTAATCCAATCATTCCTTGTCTAGTTACAACACCAATGCGCGCACCAAGATCTTGGAAGATAATTAGTGCTGCGGTTGAAGCTACTAAAACCCAGAGAAGTTGGTAGCCATATTTGGCGCCAAGAACTGAGTAAGTAGTAATACCAGCGGGATCATCATCGGAAAGTCCAGCAATAATTCCCGGCCCCATAACAGCAAGTAGCGCTGCGATACGAATTTTCTTTGGAGAAATAGTTGTCTTAGTTGCCATTAAAGCGCACCGCTTCCTTGAGCAAAGCCTGGCGAATCAGATACCGATGCAAGTGCATCAACCAAGTCATCGGCAAGAATTCTTCCTACCGGCTTATTCTTCTCATCAACAACGATGATTGATGAGCCTCTGTTATTGGCAAACTCATCGATAACTTCATCAAGTCTGGTGTTTATATTTACTGAAGTTGGATATGGCGGTCCCATCAAAGTTGATAGCGCAGCGCCTGGTTTAGCTGCAATTAGCTCGATAATCTGAATGTGATCAAGCAACTTTCCCTTTGAATCTACAACAACAACACCATCGGAAATATCACGTTCTTTGTGCTCGACTAGAAGGGCAAGCGCTGATGCAACGGTATCTGCTTCGTGAGTTATCAGCATATGTGAAGTCATGATTCCACCCGCAAGAGTTTCGTCAAATTCAACTAGCTTGCGAAGTTGTTTTGCGACTGAAGCATCCATTTCAAGAAAAATACTTTCGCGGTGGTCATTATCTAAATCACGTAAAACTTCAGCACCTTCGTCAGGCTCCATGCGCGAAATTAATTCTGCAGAACGCTCTGCTGATAAACCACGTAGTAATCCTTGTAATTCATCATCTTCCATCTCTTCCAATGCATCGGCTGCAAGATCTGGGTCAAGCATTTCGATAAGTGCGCTCTGTTCCCGACCAGCTAAATCTTCAATCAAGTCAGCTAAATCGGCGGCACGTAATTGTCCAAGTGCAGCACGCGATTCTGTAGAACGTACAACTCCTGTTCCATACGCAAGAGAGGCCACGGTAGACCAATCAATTACATGTTCTGGAACTGGGCCGCGCCCAAATGCGCCAGGAAAAATTCTGCGAATGAATGCTTTAAATGAAATATCTACACCTACAACTCGGATTTCTCGGTCGAGAGGTGCGAGATAAAGATCAGAAGATCTAACTACGCGAAGTCCATTAACATCAACTATTTGGTGATCTAGAACATCGGCATCAAGGAGAGATTCACCTTCGCGGCGCGTAAATTCAGTTAGATCAACCTTCGCAGTAGATAATTGAATTTCGCTCTGAGTTAACTTTGCAATTCTTGCGCCATCAATAAATGATTTGCTCTGGCCCACTTTTACAATTAGACCAGAAACTGGTGGATACGAATCTTCACCATGTCGAACAACAACATCAACAAGGCGACCAATTTCGTTACCGCCCTGATACTTAACTGGCCGGCCAATTAAACCCGCAACTGAAACCAAAGATTCCCGGATATTTTTACGTTGTAGGACTAATTCACTACGACCTGCAAGACGCTTAGCCACTGTATTGATGCTCTTAACTGGTGGCTTTTTCATAGGCCAATCTTAGGTGATGTTAAGAGATAGAAAGCCTTACCCCTACGAGAGACTTAGGGCGAAGAGTTATTTTTTCCACGATAGCCGCGAAGGCTTCACTTGCTGGACATGTTGGATCACCAATAACTATAGGTTGGCCGATATCGCCGCCTTCGCGAAGAGCCGTCGCAAATGGGATTTGCCCGATGAGTG
>WLJZ01000119.1 GCA_009701525.1 Actinomycetota bacterium | reverse complement strand
GATTGATGACAACGATAAATACTCACAATTTGGCGATCCACGTTATGCAGATTTAGGGCCAGACCTACCAAAAACTGAATGTCTTAAAGATGTTATTACTCGCATGATTCCGTATTTCACTGGTGAAATTGCGGATGACATGAATGCGGGCAAAACTGTTTTAGTTACAGCACACGGAAATTCAATTCGTGCGATGGTTAAACACATTGATTGCATTTCAGATGCCGATATCGCTGGAGTAAATATTCCTACTGGTATTCCGCTCTTCTACGAGTTCGGAGATGACTGGGAGCCAATTAAAAAAGGTGGCGAGTATTTAGATCCAGATGCTGCAAAGGCAGCAATCGAAGCTGTTGCGAATCAGGGTAAGAAGTAAAAATTAATTACTTGAGTATTCGCCAGTAACAAGGAAGTAAACGCGGCGAGAGATAGATACTGCGTGATCTGCAAAACGTTCGTAGTATCGACCAAGAAGTGTCATATCAATCGCGGTTTCAATTCCGTGTGGCCAGTTCTCATCGAGGAGAATACTGATTAAATCGCGGTGCAATTTGTCCATTTCATCATCATCAGTTTCAATTTCAAGAGCGCGAACTGTGTCGCGATGTTCCATAACTGATGAAAGCTTGTCAATTAATTTATCTGCGACAAGTCCCATTGCAGTAATAGTTGGTGTTAGTTCTGCTGGAACTGCGCTATTTGGATATCTCATGCGAGCTTGCTTGGCAACGTGGTGTGCAAGATCGCCCATTCGTTCTAGGTCGGCACTCATGCGAAGTGAAGTAACTAAAGTGCGAAGGTCAGAAGCAACTGGTTGCTGACGTGCCATTAAATTAATTGTGCGTGCATCTAATTCATGTTGAATCTCATCGATTACATCATCGGCCGCAATAACTTTTTCGGCGCAATTTAAATCAACTGTAAGAAGAGCTGTGGTTGCATCATTCATGGCCACTTTAACCAGGCCAGCCATCTGCAGAAGGGTGGTACCGATTGCATCTAGCTCATCATGAAAGGCGTTGCGCATTGGCTAAGAATAGTCGGGCGGCGCTATCTATCGCGGTAGGAGTATGAACGCGCCTTGAACTAAAGGTTAAGAATCGGGATTGTCGGCCCAATATAGGGGGTTTGGTATGGGTGAATTGTCCGGCTCTTCTACGATACGAACATGTCCAGGATCTTTAAAAAGAACGCCAAGCGAAATAGTGGTGGCGAGCTTGCTAAGAATTCTGAATTCTTGCCGCAATCTGTCCGAGACTTACTTAAATTATTTGATGCCGAGAATATTGTTCTAGGCAATGGTGAAGTAGTTCTTGATCATTCAGAGGGTGTTGCAACCTTAAATATCATTCGCGATCAACACTTAAACAATGAATTTCTACTTCGCCTAGTTCGGGCTACCCGCCGATCTGGCAAAGTTCAAGAAGTAACAATGGAGTTGCCACGTGGCCCAATTGGCGCTGGAACACATGATCTTTTAGTTCGCGTCTCGCTTCTTGGCGACGATGGACTTGTCGTAATTTTAATTTTTGACGACAGCGAAATGCGCAGACTTGATTCGATTCGACGCGATTTCGTCGCAAATATTTCACATGAACTAAAGACTCCAATCGGCGCACTCTCTATTTTGAGTGAAGCAGTATTGGGAGCAAGCGATGATCCAGAAGCGATTACAAGATTTGCGACAAGAATGCAGACCGAAGCAACACGACTTACCGAATTAGTCCAGGAGATTATTAATCTCTCCAGACTTCAGGACGATGATCCGCTCAAGCGAGCACAACCATTTTCAATTAGCGAAAGTATTAAAGAGGCAATTGATCAATCAAGATTAAATGCTGAATCTCGAAAAGTTGAAATTGTTTACAACAATAATGATTCCTCAATTATCAATGGCGACCGAGATCAAGTAACAATGGCAATTCATAATCTAGTTGAGAATGCTATTAACTACAGCCCTGATTCAACTCGAGTAGCAATTGGCGTAAACGATGTGGATGGAATTTGTGAAATTTCAATTTCGGATCAGGGAATTGGAATTCCTGAGAAAGATTTAGAGCGAATTTTCGAACGTTTCTATCGTGTTGATGCAGCGCGCTCTCGCATTACAGGTGGCACTGGGCTCGGACTTTCAATAGTTAAACATGTCGTCACTAATCACGGTGGCGATATTTCAGTTTGGAGTGTAGAAGGCGCCGGAAGCACTTTCACAATTCGATTACCGCTGGCAAATGATCCAAAAAACCTCTCAAATCCTGCCGTGGAGGCAACTAAATGACAAAGATCCTCGTAGTCGAAGATGAAGCTTCATTCTCTGACGCCCTCGCATATTTATTGGGTAAAGAAGGTTTCGAAGTAATCGTCGCAGACACTGGCCCGTTAGCAATTGAGCAATTTGATCGGCATGGCGCAGATTTAGTTCTCCTAGATTTAATGCTTCCAGGATTATCTGGAACTGAAGTTTGCCGCCAACTTCGCACACGTTCGAATGTTCCAATAATCATGTTGACCGCAAAAGATGCAGAGGTCGATAAAGTCGTAGGTCTTGAACTCGGAGCCGATGATTATGTAACAAAGCCATATTCATCCCGCGAATTAATCGCCCGCGTGCGCGCTGTTCTCCGTCGCCAAGGTGAAGAAGATTCAGTTAAAGATGGAATTCTAGAAGCTGGTCCAGTTCGTATGGATGTTGAACGCCACAAAGTAAGTATCAATGGCACCGATGTTGCATTTCCGTTAAAGGAGTTTGAATTACTTGAATTTCTTGTCCGTAATTCCGGCCGAGTCCTAACTCGCGTTCAATTAATTGATCGCGTTTGGGGTAGTGATTATTTTGGTGACACTAAGACTTTGGATGTCCACATCAAACGGTTGCGCGCAAAAATTGAGAAAGATCCAGCAGAACCAATCTTTATTCAGACCGTGCGTGGACTTGGATATAAGTTCGAAAACTAATTTCCGACGTTTGCGTAAACTTCAGATTTTTCGCGAACCAACGGCTTTAATTTCATTGGCTCGGCGTTAGCAAAAGTAATTACCAAATCAACATGGCTACTTGCCTTGGCATTTAGACCAGTAAATTTGGCAGTTGAGTTAGCAGAATCTCCTGCGAAAATAACCGGAGAATTCTTTTCAAGTGTGGTGGTCGAAATTTCACCGGCAATTCCATTTGCAGTGATTTCGATTATCGAATCACTTTCATCTGCAGTGTTAACAATTGTTCCAACTAGAACAGCAGATCCATCATCTTGAGTTACAAGAAGAACATTTACTGCCTTTATAGAACCTGATGTTGCTTCAACGCCATCGGTTACTTGTCGCACGGTACGAGTTGGGGCATCTGGCCCACTTGCATTACAACCAGCTAAACCAACTACTAAAAGGGCTCCAAAGAGGGCGGATATGGCTGATTTCAGGTTTTTCTTAAGCATGGGTGAATGGTATCCTTGGCTTCTATCGAAAGGCCAAATTAATGACTTTTAAGGTCGGCGAAACCGTTGTTTATCCCCATCACGGAGCGGCTCTCATTGAAGCAATTGAGACCCGGACCATTAAAGGCGAAGAGAAAATTTATTTGGTTCTAAAGGTTGCCCAAGGCGACTTAACAGTTC
>WLJZ01000118.1 GCA_009701525.1 Actinomycetota bacterium | reverse complement strand
TCCGTGGAATTCTTACCGTAGAAGAAATTGCGCTTCCAGATCAAGTTCGAGCAGCGCTAGATGAAGTTTCGGCTGAGATCTAATTAGCAGTTTTGCAAGAATTCATTTAGAACTTTTACACCGAACTTCAAGCCATCTACTGGAATTCGTTCATCGACGCCATGAAATAGCGCAAAGAAATCTAATTCTGGTGGCAATTTTACAGGACTAAATCCATAACCAATGATTCCCAAATCTGAGAGAGCCTTGTTATCAGTTCCACCACTCATCAGATAAGGAACAGGAATTCCTTGTGGATCAAATTTAGCAATTGCCGATTTCATTGCATCAACTAAGGGCCCTTCGAAATCCACTTCTAGCGCCTTATCCCTAACTAAAATTTCAACTTCGATCTCATCACCGGCCAATTTTTTTACGGTATCCAAGAGCTCGTCTTCAAATCCCGGAAGAAATCGTCCATCTACGACTGCGGTTGCGGTCTGCGGAATTACATTCGCCTTATAACCCGCATCTAGCATTGTTGGGTTGGAAGTATTTTGGATAGTCGCCCCCATCATTCGCGCCGCTCCCCCGATATGTTTCAAAAGTGGACGCACATTAGTTGGGTCATACTTTTCACCAACAAGTTCTGCAATCTTCGACCAAAATTTAGCTCCAGTCTTAGTTTCTACTTGTGGCCATTCATAAGAGCCAATTCTGGAAACTGCAGCAGCTAATTTTGTGATTGCATTCCGAGGATTTATAAATGAACCATGTCCCGCTTCACCACTAGCTTTAAGTTGGAGCCAATTAATTCCCTTTTGCGCGCCTTCAATAAAATAGAGTCGATGTCCGCCAGTAATTGTTACGGAGAATCCCCCAACTTCTGAAATAGCTTCGGTGTAACCTTCAAATAACTCTGGTCGATTTGCAACCAAGTAACGAGAGCCATATTCACTGCCAGCCTCTTCGTCAGCAAAAAAGACAAGTAAAATATTTCTCGGCGGAATATAGTTTGCGCGTTTCCACGCTCTAACTGTTGCAATAATCATTGCATCCATATCTTTCATATCAACTGCGCCGCGGCCCCAGATATATCCATCTTTTATCTCGCCACCAAAAGGGTCGACTGACCAATCATCAGCGTTGACGGGAACGACATCTAAATGTCCGTGGACAACTAAACCTGGTCGGCTCTGATCAGCGCCTTCATATGTAGCAACAACATTTACCCGGTTCTCCCCGGTAACAATCAATTCAGATTTAATTCCAACCTCCGCTAATTTCGCGGCGACATAATTGGCAATCTCTCGTTCATCGCCCTTGCCTTCACCATGATTGACGCTGGGAATCCGAATCATTTCTTGGCAGATAGAAACGCACTCCTCTTCTAAGAGGTTTAGGTCTATCGGAAGGCTTTTCATGTTCACTCGCCTATCTTGCCTCAATTGGGACGAAGCTCGTGCGATTGGTATCGTTACGCCAGTATTTCCAACGCTTTTCACCGGTCCGGGTGGCGGAATTGGCAGACGCGCTAGCTTGAGGTGTTAGTTCCCGCAAGGGATTAGGGGTTCAAGTCCCCTCTCGGACACAGAGATTTCTTAGGGATCTAACCAAGAAATTAACTACTAATAACTACTAATAACTGGGAGAGACATGCAAGCAAAAGGATATGCAGTTTTAGCCGCCTCAAAGCCACTTGTCCCGTTTAATTTTGAGCGACGAGAATTGCGAGCAACAGATGTTGCACTAGAGATCCAATATGCCGGCATTTGCCACTCTGATATTCATCAAGCGCGAGAAGAGTGGGGTCCAGCAATTTTCCCAATGGTCCCAGGGCATGAAATTGCCGGTGTTGTCACCGAAGTTGGAACAGGGGTAACTAAATTTAAAGTTGGCGATCGCATCGGCGTAGGTGTCTTCATTGACTCGTGCCGTAAGTGTCCTTCTTGCACGGCTGGTTTAGAACAATATTGTTTGGAAGGAATGACCGGAACTTACAATGGTTATGAACGAGACGGTAAAACCGTTGCACAAGGCGGTTACAGCAATCTTTTCGTGGTTGATCAAGATTATGCAGTAACAGTCCCTGCCAATCTCGATATGGCCGGCGTTGCACCATTGTTATGCGCGGGAATTACTCTTTATTCACCTCTAAAAAATTGGGGAGCAGGCAAGGGTAAGAAAGTTGGAGTTATTGGGCTTGGCGGACTTGGCCACATGGGAGTTAAATTCTCGGTTGCATTAGGTGCGCATACAACTGTCTTCTCGCACTCACCAAGTAAAGAAGCTGACGCAAAGGCAATGGGAGCGCATGAATTCGTAGTAACGAAAGATGTCGCGAACCTAGAGGCGCTCTCCAAGGATTATGACCTAATCCTAAACACAGTTTCTGCAGATCTTGATTTAACACCATATCTAAACTTGTTAAAACTTGATGGTACTTTAGTTCTTATTGGATTGCCAGGAAAGCCATACGAAGTTAGCACGCCTTCATTATTAGCCCAGCGTCGATCTTTAGCTGGTTCAATGATTGGTGGAATTGCTCAAACTCAGGAAATGCTTAATTTCTGCGGTGAGCATAACATTGTGAGCGATGTAGAAGTTATTGAACCTTCTTATATCAACGAGGCTTACGAGCGCACTGTTGCAAGTGATGTTAAATATCGCTTTGTAATTGATGCCGCAAAGTTCTAAGCGAAAAGATGTAACGCTCCTGCAATGACGGGTGCAAGAAATAGTGCTGGAAGCAGGTTCCCAACTGGAACCTGCTTGATTTTTAACATTCGAAGCGAGATACCAAGCAGCAAAATGCCACCAGTCGCGGTCATTGCCAGAATTTGATAATCGGGAAGAATTGCACCTAGAAGAAAACCCACAGCGGTCCAAGCAAATTGATAGATTCCAACTGGAAGTGCCGAAACTGCTACTCCCCACCCTAGCGTTGCAGCAAAGGCAATTGAGGTTATTCCATCAAGAATACTCTTTAGAACTAACTGATCTATGCCACTTCCCATGCCATCGCTAATTGAACCAAGAATCGCCATCGGTCCAATAACAAAGAGCAGTGATGCCGAGACAAAACCATCAACAAATGGACTTGAGCCATTTGGATCAAACTTAGCCTTTAAATTGAGACCCAATCTTTCAAGGCTATTTTCTATTCCAAGTGCATTGCCGATCAGCGCACCCAGCAATAGAGCGGCAAGAATTGTTAAAACTGCCCAGCCTTTGGGAAGTTGATTGGTGAAATCGCTATTCCATAATTGTTTTATCGCATCACCGGCGGCGAGCAAGGTTACAAAACCTAGAACTGTAGTTACTAAATCTCTCGTCTCTTCTCTAAATTTTGCACCAGCATATATGCCAAGAGCCGAGCCAAGAAGAATGGCTAGAACATTTATAACCGTGCCAAGACCTACAAACATTCAACTCTCCCTCATAGATATCGGTAGACTCTAACAGTGAAAATTACTGATATTTGGCGCAAATTGCTGCACTTTTTAAAACCATCCAGAACAATTCCCCACACCTCATGGACGGCAAAAACTCGATGGGCAGTTACACCTAAGAACTTTTGCATCTTAATTTTCGGTCTAGCTATCTTCGGCCTTGGTGAATCTCTTCTAATTCAATCT
>WLJZ01000117.1 GCA_009701525.1 Actinomycetota bacterium | reverse complement strand
CTTCCTTGGAATCGTTTCCGCAGAAATGATGGAACCGGAGTTGATTCGGTTTTGGGACCAGAAATGCGATCAACTGGCGAGGTCATGGGAATTGCAAAGACATTCGGTGAGGCATATGCCAAGAGTCAGACGGCTGCATTCGGCGCGCTTCCATTAAGTGGTTCAGTATTTCTCTCACTCTCCGAAAGAGATAAAGAATCTGCGCTAACTCCAGCGCGAATTTTGAGTGAACTTGGATTCAAAATTTTCACAACACAAGGAACACACGATTATTTAGCAGCGCAAGGTGTCTCTTCAGAGATGGTCCGAAAACATTCGGAAGGTCGTGGCCCGGAAGGTGAATACACGGCAGTTGATTTAATTACCGAAGGCGTTGTCGGATTGGTCATCAATACGCCACTGGGCCGTGGGACCAGATTAGATGGTTGGATGATAAGAACCGCCGCTATTCAACGAGGCGTCCCTTGCATAACCACAATCGCTGGATTCAAAGCTGCAGTTGCTGGAATATCCGACTTACAAGGTAAGAGTTTTGGAATTAACTCAATTCAAGAGTGGTTGGCTTCTTCAGAATGATCGGTATTAACAAGAACGCAACTCAAATAATGGCGGAGATTGTTAGTAATAAAAAAGTTGGCGCTTATAACCATATTGTTTTTGCCGTAGGCGATATCGCTAGTCGCTCCAAACCAGGTAATTTTGTTGCAATAGCCGTTGGTGGAAGTAACAGTGCAATGGTTCTACGTAGAGCTTTCGCTATTTATCGAACTTTTGATAAGGGGAGCAGTGGCGGACTACTTGAAATAGTTGTGGCACCACATGGCGAAGGAAGTACCTGGCTTACTAATCAACTCCCAGGATATAAAGTTGATTTAATTGCACCTCTTGGAACGGCGTTCGGAATTCCAACCGAACCCGTTCGTGCTTTATTAGTAGGTGGCGGCTATGGAAGCGCTCCGCTATTTGGCCTCTCGGAAGTTTTGAAGAATCGTGGCTGTCGAGTAGATATGGTTCTTGGCGCAAGCACCGCAATGAAAATTTATGCACCACTAGATGGCAAGCGTTCGGTCAATAGTCTTACAACCGTAACTGAAGATGGAACAACTGGGATCACCGGGAAAGTTACAGATGTTCTGGCAGAAATCATCGAAACTAATGAGATTGACATTATTTATTCTTGTGGACCTATGGGAATGCTCGAAGCCATCAATGAAATTTCTTCAAAGTTGGATGTCATGCATCAGTGTGCGATTGAAGAATCAATGGCTTGTGGAATTGGTGTCTGCATGACCTGTGTGCTTCCTATTAAAGGTGATGATGGTCAAATTCGCATGTTACGTTCATGTATTGATGGCCCAGTTGTAGATGGCGAGTCGGTTGTATGGGATTCAAAACGGAGCATTCCCAAAGGAACTTGGGGCGCTCACTAATGTTTGATTACAAAACTAGTTTGGGACAGGCAGAATTCAGTAACCCAATTTTTACTGCAAGTGGTTGCGCTGGCTCTGGCCGCGAACTTAGCCAATTTTTTCAATTATCTGAGCTTGGTGCTGTCGTAACGAAATCAATTATGTTAAAGCCGCGTTCAGGTAGAGCAACACCGCGTATGGCCGAGACGCCAAGTGGAATGCTAAATTCAATCGGATTACAGGGCCCAGGAATAGATATATTTTTGGAGAAAGATATACCTTGGCTTCGCGAACAAGGCGCGAATATTGTTGTAAGCATCGCAGGAGAGAGCGTTGATGATTATGCGGTGCTAGCTCGTAAGTTGCGTGCGGTTTCTGGAATATCTGCGTTAGAAGTAAATATTTCATGCCCTAATGTTGAGAACCGTGGTCAAGTTTTCGCTTGCCAACCTAACACTGCTCGCGCTGCTATCGAAGCGGTGCGCAGAAACATTGGTGGAGAATTGCCGATCATTGCAAAACTAACTCCAGATGTAACAAGTATTGTTGAGATAGCGCAGGAAGTTGTAGCCGCAGGTGCAGATGGCCTTGCCTTGATAAATACTGTTTTGGGAATGGTTATCGACACAAACACTATGCGGCCAAAGCTAGCTGGAAAAACTGGCGGTCTCTCTGGTCCTGCTATTCGTCCTGTTGCCGTTCGGGCAATTTATCAAGTTCATGAAGCTATGCCACATGTGAAAATCCTAGGCATGGGGGGAGTTGCATCTGGACGTGATGCTTTCGAATTAATTCTTGCCGGTGCTTCCGCTGTTTCAGTCGGGACCGCAACCTTTGGTAATCCAAATGCAGTAATGAAAATTAAAGAAGAGTTGGCGAATGAGTTAATTTCACATGGTTTTGATTCGTTGAAAGAAGCTGTTGGATACGCACACAGAGCCGAAGGGAATCTGCTTTGAGTAAATCACCAATTATTCTGGCGCTAGATACTAAAGATCTCGAGATTGCTAAACAATGGATCAGTGCAACCAATGATTCGATAGGTATTTATAAAGTGGGTCTAGAGTTTTTTCTTAAGTTTGGTTCGGCTGGCCTATCAGAGCTCTCCAGAGTTGGAGATTTTCAAGTTTTCCTAGATCTCAAACTCCATGACATTCCGAATACAGTAGCTGGCGCGGTGGCCTCAGTCGCAGAATTAGCGCCAAAGTTTTTAACAGTTCACGCAAGTGGTGGCGCGGAAATGATTAAGGCTGCAAGTAATAGCGCTCCAGAGATTTCGATAACCGCAGTCACTATCCTCACATCTTTGACTGATGCCGATGTATCGCAAATTGGTTTCGCCAAGAACGCAAAAGCGAGTGCGATTGATTTAGCGATTATGGCAACTAAGAACGGGGCTAAATCGATTGTTTGTTCGCCTTTTGAGGCAGCTGCAATTAGAGGCGCTGTCGAGAATTCGATCGAAATCATTACACCTGGAGTTCGCCCTATGGGTGGAGATCTTGGAGATCAGAAAAGAGTCATGACGCCAGAAGAGGCCATTGGTGCTGGAGCAAACTATCTAGTAATTGGTCGCCCGATAACCGATCTCGCTAAGCAATCTTTAAAAGCGATGTCGGAAGGAGCGGCAAAGATTCTTGCCAGTTTGCAAAAGTAAATGACTAAGACGCCACCGAAACTTTCAAAGCAAGCCTTGGCCCTTGCCGGCGAAAAGGCGGTTGCTGCCCGACGGGAACGTGCGGCGCTCAAAGCTGCTCTAGCTGCAGGTGAAATTAATATTTTTGATGTTATAAATGATGGACGAGAATCAATTCAACGAATGCGAATTCGTGAACTTCTGGATGCTGCGCCAGGTATCGGCGAGCGCAGAGCATTTACCATTATGGAGAAAACAGGGATATCACAAGGGCGTAGAATTGCCGGACTTGGAATACATCAGCTGCGAAAATTAAGAGAAGAGATGATTTTGAATAAAGTTCCGGTTCATCAAGGGGCTTTGCTTGTGATGTCTGGACCTGGTGGTGTTGGAAAGAGCACTATAACCGCCCATCTTCGCAGCCACCCCGCAATCTTGGTTAGCGTCTCGGCCACAACGCGTGAGCCCCGGGATAATGAGGTTGATGGTCTGGACTACCACTTCATAACAGATGAAAAATTTGATCAGCTTATTTCGCGAAATGAATTTTTGGAGTGGGCCGAGTTTGCAGGTGCACG
>WLJZ01000116.1 GCA_009701525.1 Actinomycetota bacterium | reverse complement strand
TTCCTCTAGCGCTAGGACTAATCGCAATGAAATCACCGAGTCTTGGTGCAACAAGCCACCTCTCTTCAATGGCGCAAGGAATCGGCTATTCGATTGCCGCCCTATTTCCAATCTTGATTGGTTTTAGCTATGAATCAACCGGGGGTTGGCTGCTTGCAACATACTTAATTTCGTTGTTGATAGCCCTTCAATCGATTCTGGGTCTAAAGGCCAACCGATAAATGTCAGAGCTCTTTCTTACAATCGGAGAATGGGAATGAAATCGCAAGCCAGCTCCAAACTTGCTGAAGTAACTTTTATCGTTCTTGATTTAGAGACCACCGGCGCCTCTCCCACAACCGGATCTGCAATTACTGAAATCGGTGCAATCGCTATTCGAGGCGGGCAAGTTCTTGGTGAATTTTCCACCTTCGTTAACCCAGAAATGTTGTTGCCCGAATACATAATTAACTTGACTGGCATTACCGATGAGATGTTGATCGACGCTCCATCGATAAAAGAGGTACTTCCAGAATTCATGGAATTCATTGCCCAACATCAAAACGTTCATTTAGTGGCACACAACGCGCCATTCGATCTTGGCTTCCTAAAAGCCGCCGCAAATCAAATTTCATACTCTTGGCCCAAATACGAAGTTATCGATACCGTTAAATTGGCGAGAAGAGTTATTGATCGCTCGGAAGTTATGAATTACAAGCTTGGCACACTCTCAAAGTTCTTCAATACCCAGGCGCTACCAAATCACAGGGCGCTAGATGATGTGAAAACCACGGTTGAAGTACTACATCGCTTAATTGAAAGGTTGGCCGGGCATCAAGTCTTTACTGCAGCCGAATTAAAGAAATTTATGCGCTAACTATTGTTTTCTTAACTAGTAAACCTGCAACCTTTGAGGCGAGAGTAAATGGATCGATTGGATGCATTACGACATCATCTGCTTTCGACCAAGATGCCAGCCAGTTATCTTGAACTCGACCAGTTATCGCCAAAACCGGTGGGCAATTAAAGACTTCATCTTTGAGCGCTCTAGCTAGACCAAGGCCGCCTTCAGGGACTGCTTCACCATCGAGGATAAAGAGATCAACGCTCTGCTTTGAGTCGAGGTAAAGTCGAAGTGCTGGACCAGTCGCGAATTCCAAAATTTTGTGTTCTGGTAGTTCTGAGCTGACTCGACGACCTAGAGCCGTGATTACTGCGGCTCGAACTGAGGAATCGTCTGAATATAGGGCGATTGTCAGTTTTTGCGTCGATGCCATGGCGCCAATTCTAGCCACCCTTTTCGCCAAATCACGATTGCAAAATTGGTATTTACTCGTGATGAGTTTCACCCGAAGTGAGTGGATCCCCTAGCCCCGAAATATCTCATTTAAGCCCGGAATCGTGAATAATCCCCCTATGACATCAGCCCTGCAATCCCAAGCCCCTCAAAAGGTGAATCGTCCGAATCTTGTTGCAGTCGGAACCATTGTCTGGCTTTCAAGTGAGCTGATGTTCTTCGCCGCACTCTTTGCAATGTATTTCACTACACGCGCAGTGCAAGGCCCAGATGTTTGGCTCGAGTCAACAGGGCTATTAAATATTCCCTTCGCAGCAACCAACACAACAGTTCTTGTTCTATCTTCAGTAACTTGCCAGTTTGGAGTTTTTGCTGCTGAACGTTTCCAGGCAAAGCGAACTGGTTCGATATGGCAATTTAGTAAATGGGGAATGCGCGAATGGTTTGCTCTCACATTTTTAATGGGCGCCTTCTTTATTGGTGGCCAAGTTTATGAGTACGCGCATCTGGTTCAAGAAAGTTTGACGCTCTCTTCAAATGCATATGGATCTGTTTTCTATATGACAACAGGTTTCCACGGAATGCACGTAACTGGTGGCCTCATCGCCTTCCTGATCGTAATGATTCGAGTTTTCCGCGCGCAGAAGTTTGGACATAAACAAGCACAAACTGCGATCGTCGTCTCTTACTACTGGCACTTTGTGGACATCGTCTGGATCGCGCTCTTCTCAGCAATTTACTTGATTAAGTAATAACGGATAGGTGAACCAATTGAAAAAGGTAGATATGAACTCCGGAATTAAGAAACTTTCACGCTATCGCCGTCATCGTTTTGCTAGACCAGCCCTGCTAGTAGTCGCACTTATTTCAATGGGAGCTACCTTCCAAGTCGCAAGTGCGCTTCCAAGCACAACGCGTATGGAAACTACAGTTCAATCAACGTTAATTGAAGAAGGAAAACGAATCTTTGCTCAGGGTTGCTCCTCTTGCCACGGCTTAAATGCTGAGGGCTCAACTATCGCACCAGCTCTTATCGGTGTTGGCGCAGCATCAGTAGATTTCCAAGTTGGAACTGGGCGTATGCCAATGGCTGATATGAGCCAACAAGCAATGCGTAAAGCTCCTATTTACAATGAAGAACAGACAGCTGCGCTTGCAGCATATGTAGCTTCACTTGCACCGGGACCGGATGCAATCAATGAAGCGCAATTAACTTATGAGCGAGATGGAAATACTGCTGAAGGTGGCGAACTGTTTCGTACTAACTGCGCGATGTGCCACAACTTTGCAGGACAAGGTGGCGCACTGACTCAAGGTAAGTATGCACCAACACTTATGGGCGTTGATGCAAAACATATTTATGAAGCAATGATTACCGGTCCACAATCAATGCCGGTATTTAGCGATAAGACAATTACACCTGAAGAGAAACTTTCAATTATTAAGTGGATCAAGGCAGCAGAAGCTGAGCCAAATCTTGGTGGCGCTTCACTTGGTCGGGTTGGTCCAGTAACTGAAGGACTCTTAGTTTGGACTCTTGGTCTTGGATTATTAATTGGTATCGCTGTATGGCTAACTGTGAAGGCGAGATAAGGTAAATAACATGTCGAATGAATCGCACGAAATAGCGAAATTCCAAGATCCTGGTCTACCACAACATCAACATCGCAAAACAGATGTCGATCCAAAAGCTGCAGACCGCGCCGAGCGCCAAGTAGCGATTCTCTTTATTCTCTCTGCACTTTCAACAGTAGTTGCAATCTATTCATTCATTTTTATTCCAGATGACATCTTCTTCTTCCTTCCTGTTATGGGCGATACCAATGCGCATCAACTTGGATTAGGTCTAGGTATGGCCTTTGCACTTCTCTTCATTGGACTTGGTTTAGTTCATTGGGCGAAAACACTTATGCCTGATACCGAAGTTATTGCAGAGCGCCATGAGTTTCGTTCTCCAGATGAAGATCGTGCAGATTTTGTAGCAACCGTAAAACTACAAGCGGGTGCTGCTGGTCTAGGCCGTCGTTCATTGATTAAACGCACACTTGGCTTAGCGCTTGGAATTTCAGCGTTGACTCCACTTGTTATGTTGCGTGACCTTGGCCCGCTGCCAAAGAAAGAGTTAGAGAAAACTTCTTGGAAGACTGGAACTCGCCTTGTTACAGATCCAGGTGATCGTCCAATCCGTCCGGAAGATTTAGAAGTTGGCGCAGTTGCACAAGTTCTCCCTGAATTAGAACCAGGACATGAACGCCATCTTTCAGATATTGCAAAAGATGCTGTGCTTCTGATCCGCCTTCGCCCAACCGAATTCCAATTAGATGCAGAACGTCTTTCTTGGACCTACGAT
>WLJZ01000115.1 GCA_009701525.1 Actinomycetota bacterium | reverse complement strand
TCGAATTTCGCCATTTGATTCGCAATCTCGTAGACATACTTCTTTCGCCGGCGTCGAAGTTGTTCCCGTAGTGGAGCAGAGCGATCACATTGAAATTGATGAAAAAGAATTACGCGTTGATGTGTATCGTTCGTCAGGACCTGGCGGGCAGGGCGTGAATACAACTGACTCAGCGGTAAGAATTACTCACTTACCAAGTGGCATTGTTGTTTCTTGCCAGAATGAGCGATCACAAATTCAGAATAAAGCTACTGCAATGGCTGTTTTGCAATCGAAACTCTTAGATCGCCGCCGCCAAGAAGAGCGTGCGAGATTAGATGCACTTAAAGGCGATAACTCTGGATCTTGGGGAAATCAGATGCGTTCTTATGTTTTAGCTCCGTACCAAATGGTTAAAGATTTACGTACTGATTTTGAAGTTGGAAATCCATCCGCAGTTTTAGATGGTGAAATCGATGGCTTTATCGAAGCCGGAATTAAGTGGCGCAAGTCCACTGATTAAAGGTAAGTCCACTTAATAAAGGCAATTACGCATAATTTAAAGAAATCTCTCAGCCTTTTTCGCGCGTATTTCCGCTATTGAACGCAGATTCCTGCCTAAACTTCCCGTGTAGGCCATTTCGAAATGCGCCTGAACGACTTATTTTTGATTTCACGAGAAGCACAAGGAGGCGCTCATGATTCGTTTTGAAAACGTATCCAAGATTTATCCAAAGCAAGATCGCGCTGCCCTAGATTCAGTCAACATCGATATCTTAAAAGGTGAATTTGTTTTCTTAGTTGGTTTATCTGGATCTGGAAAATCAACATTTCTTCGATTAGTTCTGCGTGAAGAGCGGCCAACTTCCGGCGAAATTATCGTGGCTGGAAAAGAATTAAATACGCTTTCTGCTCACAAAATTCCAGAATTGCGTCGTCAGGTCGGAACTGTTTTCCAAGATTTCAGATTACTGCCAAATAAAACAGTCTTTGAAAATGTGGCATTCACATTGCACGTTCTTGGATATTCACAGAAAGAAATTGATCGCGAAGTTCCAGAAGTATTAGAACTTGTTGGTCTTGAAGAGAAATCAGATCGCAAACCATCTGAGCTTTCTGGTGGCGAGCAACAACGCGTGGCAATTGCACGGGCCTATGTAAGCCGCCCAGCAATTCTTATCGCTGATGAGCCAACTGGAAACCTTGACCCTGCAACAAGCGTTGGGATTATGAAGTTGTTAGACCGGATTAATCGCGAAGGAACAACAGTTGTTATGGCAACCCACGATTCAAAGATTGTGGATTCGATGCGTAAGCGAGTTATTGAACTTGAAGGCGGACATGTAATTCGCGATCAGGTTCGCGGTGTCTATGGATATGCGGGATAGGGGCCAAAAATGAGAGCTGGGTTTTTATTTAAGGAAGTTCGAATTGGCCTACGCCGAAATCTAACTATGACTTTTGCCGTGATGATTACGGTAGCAATCTCACTTACCTTGCTCGGTATTGGTTTGCTTGCGAATTCACAAGTTCGCGTAATGAAAGATTATTGGTATGACAAGATTGAAGTTTCCGTATTTCTCTGCGGATCACTCTCAGAATCACCTTCTTGCGCTAGTGGTCCAGTTTCGCAAGAACAGAGAGACATCATTAAGGCAGATATCGAAGCGCTTCCAGTTGTTGAAAAGGTTTATTACGAATCACAATCTGAAGCATTTACACATTTCCAGGAACGCTTTAAAGGTTCTGCGATTGCACAAAATGTCACGCAGGATCAATTACCCGAGTCTTATCGTGTTAAGTTAAAAGATCCAACGAAATTTGCCGTGATGCAGAGTGCTTTTTCTGGACGACCAGGCGTTGATTCTGTTCAAGATCAACGAAGTATCTTGGAAAAATTCTTCAAATTACTTGGAGTTCTTCGAGATGGCGCACTAGCGATTGGTTTAGCAAGCGTCTTAACTGCTGCGCTTCTCATCAGTAATACCTTGCGAATTGCAGCATTTAACCGGCGTCGAGAGACCGGTGTTATGAAACTGGTTGGTGCATCCTCGTTTTCAATTCAACTGCCATTCCTTCTCGAAGGTATTTTCTCGGCAATCGTTGGATGGATTTTCTCAACAGGTCTCTTATCTGCATTCAAATTACTTGTTGATTCCAGAATTGCACCATTACTAAGTTTCACAAAATTCTTTACTTGGTCCGATGTCTGGGTTGCATCTGGGATTTTGCTATTAACAGGATTTGTTGTTTCATCGGTTGCATCAGTTCTAACACTTCGCAAATATCTAAAGGTTTAACCCGAAGTATTTAACCCGAAGGGGTTATTCGCGCCTAGCTTTGCCAATTTCGAGCTTTGCTAGGAGAATTCGCAAATGCTTTCCCCATGGCAATCCCTCGTTGCGCGTATCAAGAGCGCAGGATTTAATGCGACGGCAGCAATTGCATCACTTGGAATAATTCTCGCTTTTGCTCTTGGCGATTATGTTGGACAAGCTAGACATAAATCTCCAGTGGAACAATCAATCTCAAACATTCTAAGTAAAAATCCTACGAATGTTGATCGTAAAGTTTTAGAACGCGCTGCCATTGAAGCGGCCTTGAAATCTTCTGGTGATCAATGGGCGAACTATTTTCCCCAAGAGAGTGTTAAGAATTTAAATCAAACACTGGAGGGAAGATATAGCGGAGTTGGAATTTGGCTTCGTAAAAATAAATCGGGAATTCTCGAAGTTTCTAGCATTCAGCCAAAATCACCGGCCTCTAAAGCTGGGGTGAAAGTTTTGGATGCAATTGTTGACATCAATGGCGTTGAAATGGATGGCGCTTCTGTTGCCACCGCGGTTGCTGCACTTCGGGGAAAACCCGGGTCAACTCTGCAACTTGGGCTAGAGCGAAATCAGGATCAAATTCGATTAAAGATAAATCGTGAATCACTTCTAAATGGTGATGTCGTTGCCTACCAATTAGCTACCAAAATTCTCTATATTCAAGTTTCTGCAATCTCAAGTGATGTGGCAAATGATGTTTCAATTGCGCTGGGCAAATATCCGCATTCAAATGGAATCGTCTTGGATTTAAGAGATAACCCAGGTGGCCTAATTACAGCAGCAGTGGATTTGGCTTCACTCTTCCTAAATGAGGGAACAATAGTTTCGTATTCAAGAAAGAATGAATCTGCTGTCGTTCTCGAATCGACAAACCAAAGCGCTGATTCCGCACCAATGACAGTGCTAATAAATAGATCTACCGCAAGCTCTGCCGAAGTTATTGCTGGTGCATTGCAAGATCGAAATCGTGCTGTAATCATTGGCGAAAAAAGTTATGGCAAAGGCACCGTTCAAGAAATTATTGAACTTGTTGATGGCTCAAAACTGGAAATAACTATTGGCAAATATCGAACACCAAACGGCCGGAATATAGATCAGGTTGGAATCGCACCAGATCTTCTCGTCCCAGAAGAGCAGGAACTTAAGAAAGCCCTCCTTGTTTTAGGTGGACTTGCTGCAATTAGCAACAAAAATTAGCAACATATAAGAATCAAACTCTTACGCCGCTGGGCATTGGCTACGAAGAGCCAACTTACTCGCGTATCCTTAGCTTCTAGATAATTTCAATGTTATGAAATGGGGTGGTCAAAATGGTGAAAGAGCTGGGCAAAAAGTTAATTGCGCAAAATAAGAGTGCTCGCCATGACTACTTCATTGAAGAAGTATTTGAGTGCGGAATTGTTTTGAGTGGAACCGAAGTTAAATCACTTCGTGCTGGGCGTGCATCCCTTATCGATGGATTCGCAATGGTTA
>WLJZ01000114.1 GCA_009701525.1 Actinomycetota bacterium | reverse complement strand
TATATCTGAAGCGCGCGGACTAGCCCAACTCGCCTAAAGCGGCATCTTTCTGAACTCGACGCTCGGCCTCCATGGCTACCAAGGCGGAGAAAACCTCGTTGTATTGCGCCTCATTCTCAGTTGGATTTAGGCGCTGCAAAGTTGATTTAATTTCTGCGATTGATCTGCTCAGCGCTACTTCACGAAGTCTGGCGAAAATTGCAGCGATATACCGCTCGGAAATTTCGCGATCTGTACGAATTGGTTCAACGGTTAATTCTGTAATGAGTGCGCGTATATCTTCGCTCTCGCTGCTCTCTAGCAATTTTTGAATGTTAAGTTCTGGCGCAGCATCAATCTGAATTCGCAGTTGGTGATAAGCCCAGTAGGTAAATGCATTCTTTTCGAGTTTTGCCCAATCTTTGGCCATCTCGGGATACTGCAATTTAATCTTTAGAACTTCACGCTCCATCATCAAAATTGGATCTCGCAAATTAACTTCAGATTGAATTGCTGGCTCAAGATTCTGCGTTGGAATACTTCTAGTTGAACTCTTCTTAATAGCGCTCGTAACGATATCTACTTCAAGGCCTAACCAACCAGCAACAAGCCGCGCATATTCTGGACGGAGAGAGGCATCACGAATTTTTCCGATTAATGGTGCTACTTGATTTAATGCAGACACTCGACCTTCGGCCAAATTAACATCATATTTTGCAATCTCGCTTTTGATCGCGAATTCGAATAGCGGAACTCGGCGCGCAATTAAGTCACGAACCGCCACATCACCAGATGCAATTCTCAGATCACACGGGTCCATGCCAGATGGTTCTACTGCGACGAAAGTTTGGGCAACAAATTTTTGGTCATCATCAAATGCGCGAAGTGCTGCCTTCTGACCAGCAGCATCACCATCAAAAGTGAAGATTACTTCGCCACGAAAAGCGTCATCATCCATCAGCAATCTTCGGATAACTCTGATGTGATCATCGCCGAATGCAGTTCCACATGTTGCAACCGCAGTTGTTATGCCGGCCAAGTGTGCCGCCATTACATCGGTATAACCCTCAACAATTACAACCTGACGCTTCTTAGCAATCTCTTTCTTCGACATATCCAACCCATAGAGAATCTGACTCTTCTTGTATATCGGAGTCTCTGCAGTGTTCAAGTATTTTGGACCTTGATCAACCTCATCGCTCGCAAGCTTGCGCGCACCAAAGCCGACAACATCACCCGAAATATCTTTGATTGGCCAGACTAGGCGATTGCGATAACGATCAATTGGCCCCTTGGTTCCTTCTTTACTGAGCCCAGCAAGTGAAAGTTCGGAATCGGTGAAACCCAAACCCTTTAAATGTTTATAAAGTCCATCCCACTCATCTGGTGCGTAGCCAACAGAGAATTGTTCGGCAGCAGCTTTATCAAATCCGCGCTTCTGCAGGAAATCTCTTCCTACTTGCGCACTTCCGGGAAGATTTAGTTGTTCGCAGTAAAAATTCATCGCCGCTACATTTGCAGCAACCAACCTTGAGCGATTAATACTCGGCCCAGAACTCGTACCCGTTCCGTCGTAGCGCAATGTGTAACCCATGCGATCTGCAAGACGTTCAACTGATTCAGAGAATGAAAGATGATCCATTTTCATCAAGAACGCGATTACATCTCCACCGACGCCACAACCAAAGCAATGAAAGAAACCCTTGCTTGGGGTTACGTGAAAAGAGGGACTTTTCTCATCATGAAATGGGCAGAGACCTTTTTTCTGTCCGCCGCCGGCGTTCTTTAATTGTACGAAGTCGCCAACAACATCATCTATCGCGCTGTTATCGCGGACATAGGTGACATCTTCATCGCGAATTCGACCGGAAGCCATGGCCTTATCTTAATCGCGCATAGAGCGCGATAGCTCCTGGATCGGTTAGCGAGGCTACTTGGTCAATAACTACGCGCAACTTTGCCGCATCAGTTGTCGCTAGCTTCCAATCTTGCAGAAAGAATGATTCCAGAGTATTTGGCGCATCTTTTAGAACTGCCGCAACTAGTTCATGAATTAGCGTTTGCTCATTGTCATAACGCTTTGCAGAGGTGGCTGAATTTATGATGTAAAAACCAGCGAGTGATTTAAGTAGCGCTACTTCAACATGTTGGGCTCGAGGAACTACTAAATTAGCGTTATATCGCGTTAAATCTCCCTGGCCATATTGGGCACGAGTAGATTCCTCGGCTGCGCGAGCAAATCTTCCGACTAGCTGGCTCGCTAAGTCTTTTAGTCTTGCAAGTGCGCGATGGCTGCCATCATATTCTTTCGGCCAACATGAAAGTTGTTGTAAATTCTCAAGTGCAACTCGAGCTTCATCAATAGTGATATCTGCGAGATTATTTGATTGCGCATCTTTATAAATATCTGGGAAATCATTTGTTAGATCATGTAATTTAACTTGACCGCTAACTAACGCATCCTCTAAGTCATGAACGCTATAGGCAACATCATCTGACCAATCCATAATTTGCGCTTCAAATGATTGGCTACCAATTGGCGCACTCTCTCGAACCCAATTGAAGATTTCTAAATCATCATCGTAAACCCCAAATTTACGCGCATTGGTTGCCCGAGGCCATGGATATTTTGTTGCGGCATCCAAACTGGCTCTAGTTAAATTCAAGCCAAGTGAAATTCCTTGTGCATCTACTGTCTTTGCTTCTAGTCGAACCAGCAGACGAAAACTCTGGGCATTTCCTTCGAAGCCACCACATGCAAGTGCAACTTCATTAAGTGCATCTTCACCATTGTGACCGAAAGGTGGGTGGCCAATATCGTGGGCAAGACAAGCGCCTTCCATTAAATCTGGATCAGCGCCAAGCGCGGCGCCAAGTTCGCGACCTACCTGTGCGCATTCAAGTGAATGTGAAAGTCTGGTTCTAGGAAAATCAGTAGCCCAAGGAACTGCTACTTGGGTTTTTGCTGCAAGTCTGCGAAGTGCAAATGAATGAATAATTCGAGCCCGATCGCGTGCGAATTCAGTTCTTCCTAAACGCTTTGCGGGTTCATCTAAAAAACGCGCGCGATCAAATTCGTTATATCCCGAATGTTCGACCGCTGCTTTTAAAACCATAGTGGCGTAACCCTAACTCCTTATTTAATTCTTAACTTGGTCGGTTAGGTGAATACCATGCCGGCCAACGGTGACATAGGCTAAATAAGCAGCGGTCTCCCGCGCTAAATAGCGGAAACTCGAATTTGTTGTCGAGGCAGGTCCGGTTCGGGTTGGGGCGCAAGTTGCTGAAATTTTCAAGTCCTCGGCCATCGTAATAGCACGCAGGCAGTGATATTGATCAGTAACAATAATTGCGGACTTAAGATTTAACTTTTTCATTACTTCGACATAACTTTCTGTACTCGCCAAAGTATCTCTTCCGTATGGAATCGAATCTACATATTTACGACCAACACCGTGATCTACCAACCAATAAAACCCACTAGCTGCCTCAGTTGTTCGATCTCCCGGTGCGCGAGAGCCAACTGTAAGAATTCTCGGTGCTAGCTTCTGGGCAAAAATTCGCTTCGCTTCAATTAAGCGAGCTTCTAATACTGGACTAGGAACACCATCAAATTGAGCTGCTCCTAGAACAATAATTGCATCACTCTTTACTGGATTAGTGTGGTTCGCGGTGTACCAAACTTTTCCACCAGCATATAGCGGAAGAACTATCACTACTAAAAGTGCGAGACCAATTGTTCGTTTAATAATTCGAAATATTAGAAACAAAATTAACCACCCGAAACAGAATCATCAATTGTAATTTCTGGGATTTCGAATGGATCTTCAAGCCAGCCATCAGGAAGATGAACTGGTCGGCCATGACTTGTTCTACCTCTTGGCGACTCGCCTACTTCAACTGGATACG
>WLJZ01000113.1 GCA_009701525.1 Actinomycetota bacterium | reverse complement strand
CTTGGTTCCGGATCTCTTTCGAAGTACCCAGCCAAGAATATTGCGTTGCTTAGATCTTGCAACACCCATCGCCCCTGCCGGAACATCGTCAGTAATTACTGACCCAGCCGCAGTGTAAGCGCCATCCCCGATCGAAACTGGCGCAACCAACATTGTGTCGCTGCCGATTCGAACTTCATCGCCAATTTTTGTCTTATGTTTTTCAACACCGTCGTAATTCACAAACACGGTGGCCGCTCCAATATTTGAGCCAGAACCAATCTCGGCATCGCCAACATATGAAAGGTGCGGCACTTTTGTGCCATCGCCAATTGAAGAATTCTTAATTTCTACATATGCGCCAGCTTTAGCCCCAGCCCCAAGCTTTGTGCCAGCACGCAGGTAGGAATATGGCCCCACATTAGCTCCAGACCCAATTTCGCAATCAACACAATTAGATTCGATTACCGATGCGCCCTTATCAACTTTTACATTCATCAAAGTTGTGCGCGGGCCAATAATCGCATTTGCCCCAATGGAAGTTGTTCCAGCTAGCCAGCTCTCTGGAAAAATAGTGGCATCGGCCTCGATTTTTACATTTGCATCAATCCAAGTTGTGGTTGGGTCGATAATTTCAACGCCATTTAACATATGCTCATAATTAATTCGATCACGCATAATCGCTGCACATTCTGCGAGTTGAGAGCGATCATTGATACCAAGTGTTTCACTGTAATCATTTGAAAGAATTGCAGCGGCCCGGCCACCTGCAGCTTTGATATCGGCAATTACATCAGTTAGGTAAAGCTCACCTTGGGAATTATCACTCTTGAGATTTGCAACGCTCTTTGTAAGTGCAGCAATATCAAAGAGATAAACCCCAGTATTTATCTCATCAATTAATTTAATTTCAGCAGAAGCATCTCGTTCTTCAACAATCGCTACGATTTCACCAGCTTCATTTCGCAAGATTCGACCATAACCAGTTGGATCTGGAAATTCAGCAGTTAAAACTGAGGCGCTATTTTCTTGTTCGTGGTGCGCGGCAATAAATTCACTAAGAGTTTCACTTCGGAGAAGTGGGGTATCGCCAGCGCAAATTAATACAGTTCCGCCGACCTTCAAATCTGCGAGCGCCAATTGAACAGCGTGGCCAGTTCCATTTCGTTCAGCCTGGAAAACTGGGATTGCTTTTGGTGCAATTGCCTTAACGTGCGCTTCAACCGCTTCGCGGCCTGCGCCAACAACAACTCGGAGTTGTTCTGGATTTAACTTTGAGATTTGTGAAAGTACGTGATCAATAATTGCTTTGCCAGAAATGAAATGTAGAACTTTTGGAGTTTGGGATTTCATGCGAGTTCCCTCGCCGGCTGCCAGCACGATTGCTACATCTAGCTTTGCAGGTGCCTTTCCCAAGTTCGCACTCCTGTCGTATTCACTTCAGTTTTACTTTGGTGGCTCCGCCACCAGGTATCGATCCTGGACCCTGGGCTTCAAAGGCCCATGTGCTAGCCACTACACAATGGCGGAACCTGAATTCTCCCCTATAACTATCGATACCACCAAACTTTAAAGCGTTTCTACTACCCGGGCCCCATGTACTGGCCCACTCGCCCGCACCACTCCAGCCACAACACCACTAGAACTCAGAGCCACAGTTAAATCCATAGACCGTTCTTCATCTTCAACCAAGAATGCAACTGTTGGGCCAGATCCAGAAACGATTCCACCTAGTGCGCCGTAATCGCGGCCCACATCTAAAACTAATCGAAGAGCTGGACGCAATGAACATGCAGCAGCTTGTAAATCATTTGAGAGCGCCGCACCTAAAGCAACCGCATCGCCTGCACGAAGTGCCTGCATCATCGAATCACTTACTTGTGGCCTTGCAATATCTAAACCTTCGCGCAATCGATCACATTCTTGATAAACCGCAGGAGTTGAAAGTCCTTGACCTGAGAGCGCCAATACCCAGTGATAATTTCCACGGCTAAGTGCTGGCGTTAATTGATCACCGCGACCGCGACCGATTGCAATTCCACCAGAAATTCCAAATGGCACATCGCTGCCAAGTTGTGCGGCAATAACTTCCATCTCATCTCGCGAAAGTCCAACTTCAAAGAGCGCATCCATTGCAACAATTACCCCTGCTGCATCCGCACTGCCACCAGCCATGCCACCAGCAACTGGAATCTCTTTCTTCAGATGAATTGCTAAATCAGATGTTAAATCAAATTTCTCTGCCATTAGCTTTGCCGCACGTACCGCTAAATTCTCATCATCGACTGGAACTCCGTTGGATGTGGCGCCTGAAAGTGTGAGTGTTGTTCCAGAATTTTCCTTTGCAAATTTAATAGTTACATCATCGAAGAGTGAGATTGCTTGGAAAACTGTTGTTACTTCATGGAAACCATCTTCACCAAGGGGACCAACCGCTAATTGCAAATTAACCTTTGCTGGGGTCCGAACAACTACTCCGCGAGTGCTCATTTAGAAAGCGTAATCGCAATCTTTATAAAATCTGCCAGTTCTAGCGCTTCTCCCCGGATTGTTGGATCAATGCCACTTGCTTCAATAACAGCACTTGCTTCCGAGCTACTACCGCAGATGTCGCTAAGCGCAGCCCGCATCATTTTGCGGCGTTGGGCAAAAGCGGCATCAATTATCTTGAAGGTTGTTTTTCGTAAAACCTCATCGCCTGCATTTTGGTGTCGAACAAATCGAACAAGTGAGGAATCAACATTTGGTACGGGCCAGAATATTGAACGACTTACAGTTCCGGCAGAAGTTAAATCCGCCCACCAAGCCGCTTTTACCGATGGGCTGCCATAAGTCTTGCTATTTGGTTTTGCAACAAGGCGATCAGCAACTTCACTTTGGACCATAACAATTCCAGATCTAAGTGTTGGAAATAGTTCTAGGAATCTAAGTAGGACCGGAACTGAAACATTGTAAGGAAGATTAGCTACTAAGACCGTTGGATTTACTGGTAGCTCTGAAATCGCCATGGCATCTGCATTAACGATTGTTAGTTTTGAAGAATCAAAGCCATGTCGGGCAGCGGTGGCTGGAAGTTCTAAAGCAAGTCGATCATCGATCTCAATTGCGATTACCGATTCCGCACTTTCTAACATTGCCAGTGTGAGTGAACCTAAACCTGGGCCAATTTCAAGTGCAATATCTTGCGGGCCGACATCGGCGCTCTTAACTATTTTGCGACAGGTGTTTGCATCAACTACAAAGTTCTGGCCGAGTTTCTTAGTTGGTCGAACGCCAATTCGCTCTGCGATCTCGCGAATTTCGGCAGCGCCTAATAAGCCACTCATCTAAGCGAAAGATCCAAATAGGCGTTCACAATTATTTGAAATTGCGGTCGCAAGCAAATCCAAATCTTCACCGCGCTCTTCTGCCATGAAGCGCAGAATTGTAGGAATTTGTGCGGGGGTATTTAGCGCGCCCCGGTGCGGCATTGGCGCTAAGAATGGTGAATCGGTTTCAACAAGTAATTGATCAAGTGGAACAAGTTTTACCGCTTCGCGAAGTGCTGGCGCATTCTTAAAAGTTAGCGTTCCAGCAAATGAAAGAATGTAGCCTTTTTCAATACATTCGCGGGCCATCTCGGCGTCACCTGAATAGCAATGAAAGATTGTTTTCTCGGGCGCACCTTCTAAATCAAGTACATCCAATACCTGGCGGTGGGCATCTCGATCATGAATTACTAAAGCTTTATCGACCGCTTTGGCTAACGCAATATGCCTGCGGAAGGAATATTTCTGACGCTCTTGCAAAGCTGGCTCGGTTCTAAAGAAATCTAAACCAGTTTCACCAATCGCTCGAACCCTTGGATGTTTTGCCAGTTCTTCAATTATTGCTAAATCAGCTTCTAAATCTGCAACCACTGGCGCTTCATTT
>WLJZ01000112.1 GCA_009701525.1 Actinomycetota bacterium | reverse complement strand
TCTCCAGAAGTTCTGCCGACAAATCTTGAAGAGGCGATAGCCGCGATGGAGACTAGTTCGCTAGTTCGCGAAGCTTTGGGCGAGGATGTATTTGAATATGTTCTGCGAAATAAGCGGGCGGAATGGGCAGATTATCGCCGACAAGTCAGCGCTTACGAGTTGAATCGGTATCTTCCAGTCCTTTAACTTGCGGTAATCTTGGGGCGTTATGAACTTCCCAAAACAAACTCCGTCGACAATGCCGATCCATCGGTATGCGCCATTTATTCCTGTCGATTTAACGGACCGGACTTGGCCAACCAAACGCATTGAAGTTGCTCCGAAGTGGTGTTCTGTAGACCTTCGAGATGGCAATCAAGCACTAATTGATCCTATGGATTCGACTCGTAAACTTGCAATGTTCAAACTGCTTGTTGAGATGGGTTACAAAGAGATTGAAGTTGGTTTTCCGAGCGCTTCGCAGACAGATTTCGACTTTGTTCGCAAAATTATTGAAGATGGCTTAATTCCAGATGATGTAATTATTCAAGTTTTAACTCAAGCTCGCGAACCGTTAATCGCTCGCACCTTTGAATCACTCAAAGGTGCAAAGCAAGCTGTTGTGCATCTATATAACTCAACTTCAACTCTGCAACGTCGCGTAGTTTTTGGCCTCGATAAAGAGGGAATAAAGCAGATTGCCGTAGACGGCGCCAAGCTTTGCAAGGAATACGAAAAGACCGTACCTGGAACAATTATCTCTTATGAATATTCACCAGAGTCATACACTGGTACCGAGTTAGAATTCGCTGTTGAAGTTTGCGATGCGGTAAATGATGTTTGGAAGCCAACACCGCAACATAAGACGATTATTAACTTGCCAGCAACTGTCGAGATGGCCACGCCAAATGTTTATGCTGATTCAATCGAATGGATGCATCGCAATCTAAAGTATCGCGATTCAATTGTCCTTTCGCTTCACCCGCACAATGACCGCGGAACCGGAGTTGCTGCTGCCGAACTTGGCTATATGGCCGGCGCAGATCGAATTGAAGGCACGCTATTTGGAAATGGTGAGCGCACCGGAAATGTTTGTCTAGTAACTCTTGGCTTGAATCTATTTAGTTATGGCATCGATCCACATATTGATTTCTCGGATTTGGATGAAGTTCGCCGCACTGTTGAATACTGCAACCAACTTCGCGTTCCAGAGCGACATCCATATGGCGGAGATCTAGTTTTCACAGCATTTTCTGGCTCACACCAAGATGCAATTAAGAAGGGTCTTGAGCATTTAGAGAAGGATGCAAAGACTGCTGGAAAACATGTCCATGAAATTGCCTGGGCAGTTCCTTATCTACCAATTGATCCAAAAGATATTGGTCGCTCTTATGAAGCTGTTATCCGGGTTAATTCGCAATCAGGTAAGGGTGGAATTTCTTATTTGATGAAGAATGATTATCACCTTGATCTACCGCGTCGTCTGCAAATCGAATTTAGCCAAGTTGTTCAAAACCATACTGATGAGCAAGGTGGCGAATTTAGCGCGGCAGATTTGTGGCGAATTTTTGAAGATGAGTATTTACCTGCAGAGCAGAACAAGTGGGGCCGCTTTAAGTTAAAGGCGCTTTCTCAATCTTCGAATTTAGATGAAGATGCAAATCTAACTGTTCAGCTACTTGAAAAGGATGTAGTTAAAGAGTTGAGTGGTTCTGGAAATGGACCAATTGCAGCATTTGTAAATATCATGAATGAATATCTGCCAGATGCAAATGTGCGCGTTTTAGATTATTACGAGCATGCACTCTCTGCGGGAGGCGATGCTAAGGCCGCGGCATATTTAGAGTGTGAAGTTGCCGGAAAAATTTATTGGGGAGTAGGAATAGACCCAAGCACTACAACGGCTTCACTTAAGGCCGTCGTGTCTGCCGTTAATCGAGGGTTTCGCTCCTAATTTTCGCTACGGTATCGACCGTGGCCGTCTACCGTGATCAAGCAGTTGTTCTGCGAACCCAGAAATTAGGGGAAGCAGATCGAATCATCACGCTCTTCACAAAGGAACATGGCCGACTTCGCGCAGTTGCTAAAGGCGTTCGCCGGACAAAATCCAAATTTGGAGCTCGCCTAGAACCAACTTCATATGTAGATCTTCAACTTTATGCCGGAAAAACTTTTGACATTGTCACACAAGCTGAGGCCATCGAAAATTTTGGCGATGCCCTTGCCACGGATTACAAGAATTGGACTACAGCAAACTCAATTCTTGAAGCAGCAGAGCGCTTCACTGAAAATGAACATGAACCTGCAGTTCAGCAATTTAATTTGGTAGTCGGAGCCCTTCGGGCACTTGCCCATGAAACTTATGACTCCTCACTTATCTTGGATGCTTATCTACTTCGATCACTTGGAATAGCCGGTTTTGCACCTTCGATGACAACATGTTCAAAGTGTGATGAACCTGGTCCGCATAAATATTTCTCACTTGTTGGCGGTGGCAGTGTTTGTGCAACATGCAAGCCATCGGCAGCTGCAACCCCGACACCAGAAACCCTTGAGCTAATGGCGAATTTGATGACAGGGGATTGGAATAACGCGGTAGAGAGCGATCCGAAATCTAGGCGTGAAGCTTCAGGTTTAATCGCCGCCTACTTGCAATGGCATCTAGAGCGAGGTTTACGAAGCCTCTCTCTTGTTGAGAGAATTTAGCCATGGCAATTCCAAAGCTAAAGCCCGAGCAAATTCCAAACCATGTTGCAGTTGTTATGGATGGCAATGGTCGTTGGGCAAAGCAACGAGGATTACCAAGAACAGCCGGACATGAAGCGGGCGAGGCTGCACTCTTTGATGTTGTGCAGGGTGCAATTCAAATCGGAGTTAAAGAGTTAAGTGCATATGCATTTTCAACCGAGAATTGGCGCAGATCCCCAGAGGAAGTTAAATTCTTGATGGGTTTTAATCGCGATGTACTGCGGCGCCGCCGCGATGAAATGAATGACCTTGGAGTTCGAGTTCGCTGGGTTGGTCGGCCACAGAAATTGTGGGGAAGTGTAATAAGTGAATTACAGGAAGCAGAAGAGTTAACTAAGAAAAACCGAGTGCTTACGCTGAATATGTGCGTAAATTATGGTGGTCGCGCCGAACTAGTGGATGCGGTGAGTGAAATTGCGACGCAGGTAGCTAAGCGAAAGTTAAAACCGAGTCAGATAACTGAAAAGTTAATTAGCAAGCATTTATACAATCCTAAGATGAGTGATGTTGATTTATTCTTACGTTCTTCGGGCGAACAACGAACCTCTAACTTTTTGCCATGGCAATCCGTCTATGCCGAGATGGTTTTTATGGATGTGCTCTGGCCTGATGTTGATCGAAATACGTTATGGAAAGCGATTGAAATTTATGCGATGCGAGATCGTAGATTCGGTAAAGCTTAAATCAGCACTTCTGGCATAAGCCATAAATTTCAGCTGAATGCCCAACATCTCTAAATCCATGTTCCTCGGCCATAGTCTTGGCCCACTTTTCTATTGCGCCGCCAGGTATTTCAATTGCATCGCCACAACCCTTGCAAACTAAATGATGATGGTGGGTTGCACCGCAGAGTCGGTAAACAGATTCGCCGTCATCGCGTCTAAGCACATCAACAATTTTGTCGTCAGACAGAGATTGCAATGAGCGGTAAACGGTAGTTAGCCCAATACTCTCGCCGGCTCGTTGCATCAATTGATAAACCTCTTGCGCGCTAGCAAAACCGCCAGCGCGCTCGAGAATATTTAGAACCCTTGGATTAGAACGTGACATTTATTCGGTTATTCGCCAATGTTTCCGACAATTAGCCACATAGCAAGTGCGCCGATCACAGTTGCAAGCATCGTTAATTTAGATGGGTGGCGAGAGTGAGCTTCTGGCAAAATATGAGAAGTCGCAAGATAAATTACGAAACCAGCAAAGGTC
>WLJZ01000111.1 GCA_009701525.1 Actinomycetota bacterium | reverse complement strand
GGCATCGATGCTGGCGGAGCATTTGGAATGGATGTTCCATTCCCTTGCCACAACTACCTACTTGGAAATAACAAGTACGGTCTAACACAACTACGTAACCTTGATAAGTTGCCTACAACTGGTGCAATTGTTATTGCTGCGCCACTAAAGATTGTTGGCGGATCAGGTTCACCAACTCGCGTATTTGCGTTGGTATCTAAGTAAAAACAGAAGTTAAAAAGCCCGCCAAATACTGGCGGGCTTTTTTATTTACTTTAATTATTTCTTACCAAAACGCTTCTTTGTTAATCGTTTTGCAACTAAGAAGCCAGAACCACCACCAAGCCCAGGGCCTGGGTGTGTTGACGCTCCGATATGCCATAAATCTTTAATAGGAGTTCGATGTCCTGTCGCTGCAGAAAGCGGGCGCCAAGGTGCGTATTGATCAATTCTGCAATCACCAGCATATGGATCGCCGCCAACTAAATTCTTGTTCATTGCTTCAATTTCACGTGGTCCAAGAACAATCTTTGCGACGGTTGCTGACTTTAGATTTGTAATCTCTTCGCCGAGTTGAGCTAGTACGCGATCTGCATATGCATTCAATCGCTCTTCGTTCCAACTGCCGTCGCCTGGTTGAATCTCATTTGCAAGATCACCTTTGATGGTTCGAGGGTTTTCTTGAAGTTGAATCCAAATTATTGAGGTGCCTGCAGGTGCGCGAGATGGATCTACTGCACAAGGTTGGCCAACAACAATTGTCGGGCGAGCAGGTAGATAACCACGATTTGAAGCATTTACCGATTCGGATAGCGAATTCATGCCATCTAAAACGTGAACTATCGCAACGTCTTTCATGCGCGCATCGCTCTTCCAAACTGGTGGCTCTGATAGCGCAAGGTGAATCTGAATTGCTGCGCGGCCATATCGGAAATTATCTGCGGAGGTTTTTATCTCTGCTGGAACTTCCTCGCCTGCTAAAAGATTTTGGTAGAGCGCTTGGGGGGTGGTTGATGCCAGAACTGCTTTACCGGCCGCAAAAGTTCTGCCATCTGCAAGCTTCACACCAACTGCGCGTTTATTTTCGACAATAACTTTTGTGACATCAGCGCTTGTAAGTAGCTGGCCGCCTGCATCCGTAATTATTGAAGTTAGAGCTTCTACTAATTTAATTCCGCCACCTACAGGTACAGGCATGCCACCAAATGCAACAGCTGCGGAGATTACTTTTGTTATGAACGCGCTGCTTGCATCATCTGGACCGAGCCCATTGTGAAGTGCCCAAGGTGCTAACAAAGCTTTGCTAACTGGTGATTTAAATTGACGATCTAGCCAAGGTGCAGCAGGTTCGAGTAGTTCAGCGCCGGTTGCAACTAGACCACGATTACCAAATCGTTTACGCGCAGTTTGTGCCAACTTCAGCGAAGACTTGCGCCAAAGATCGGCGCCAAGTAATCCAAATGCCAAATCTAATTTAGGAGTGAATTCGGCCATCATTTGTGCCCAGGATTCCAAATCGCCAACACGTGCAAATTCAGCACCCGTGATTTCTGGATTCGTTGAGAGAATTGCAGTTCCATCGCTACAAACAACACCGGTTGGAAGTTCAGTATTTTTATAAACTAAGCCTCGTTTATCTAACTCGGATTTCAATTCTGCATATGCAGGTCCGCCAACAAAAAGTGGATGCCAACTTGAGAGCATTTCGTGGGTATATCCAGGAAGTGTTGCTTGCACTGTTTTAATTGCACCGCCTGCAGTTTCATTTCGTTCGCAGAGCAAAACTTTCCAGCCCGATTTACTTAGGACTGCGCCCGCAACGAGAGCATTGATTCCACTGCCAACGATAATTGCATCAAATTTTTGTTCTGTACTCATGTGCGAAATCTATTGCGGGTATTGTCCGACCGTCAATAATCGTGAGAAGATCGCGCATGTCTAAAATCGTGATTATCGGCTCTGGAATTAATGGTTTAAGCGCTGCGGCCTTGCTAGCAAAGAAAGGCAAGTCGGTAACCGTTCTTGAAAGTAGCGATGAATTTGGTGGAGCGGTTCGAACCGAAGAAGTGACCCTGCCCGGCTTTAAGCATGACCTCTTCGCAACAAACTTGAGCCTCTTTGCAGGTGGCGGCGTAATGGCCGTATTGAAAGATGATCTGATTCGTAGTGGCTTGGAATTCGTGCCATCTGCAAAACCTTATTGTTCAGTATTCCCTGATGGAAAATCCATTGGCATCGTTATGGACCGGGATGCAAATATTGCAACTCTTACTCGAGTTGCTCCGGGAGATGTTGAATCTTGGAAGGCGCTAACGCTAAAACTTGGCGCACTTGCGCCACACTTATTTCCAATTCTAGGAACTGAACTTCCTTCATTTGCCGCAGCAAAATCTTTGTATAAAACTTGGCGCGCAATTGGAACTGAAGGATTATTTGATCTGATCCGAATGTTATTGCAATCTAGTCGAGCATTTACAGATGAACATTTTGTTCACCCAGAAACAAAAGCTCTTGCAGCGACTTGGGGTATGCATCTTGATTACGGTCCAGATATTTCAGGGGGCGCACTATTCTCTTTCTTAGAGTCAATCGGTGGCCAAGAGTTTGGAATGGTCTTAGGTAAAGGTGGCGCCGATACTTTAATTAAAGCCCTTGTTGCAGTCATAAAAGAAAATGGTGGAACTCTTGTAGCAAATGCGAGAGTTACCGAAATCATTACCTCCAATGGCAAGGCATCTGGAGTCCGCACTGCCGATGGCAAGGTTTATAACGCAGATAAAGTTATTGCAAATGTTAATCCGGCGCTGATTCCTGCTCTGCTTCCAAAGGAGCTAGCGATGAAGCCAGAAATTTCAAAGGTGAAAAATTTTCGCCCCGGTCTAGGAACAATGATGATTCACCTTGCTTTAAACGATCTGCCAGATTGGAAGGCTGCTGAAGCTCGCGAATTTAACTATGTTCATATCGCACCTTATGTAGATGACATGGCGATGACTTATACGGTTGCTGCCGCTGGAAAACTTCCAACAACCCCTGCACTTGTAATTGGTCAGCCAACAGTTAGCGATCCATCAAGAGCGCCGCAAGGAAAGCATGTTCTCTGGATTCAAGTTCGAGTATTACCTCTTGAAATTACGGGTGATGCCGGTGGAAAAATTACTGGAACTACTTGGGATCAAATTGGCGAAGAATATGCCGATCGTATTATTGAAAATATTGAAAGCTATGCCCCAGGATTAAAGAGCAAAATTCTCTCTCGAAAAGTACTAACACCAACTGATCTTGAAAGATATAACGCTAATTTAATTAAAGGTGACTCACTTGGTGGAAGTCACCACCCTGCGCAATTCTTCTTCCTTAGACCACTTCCAGGTTGGACTGGGCATCGCGCACCAATCGAAAATCTTTATATCTGTGGTTCGGGTACTTGGCCTGGCGGTGGCGTTGGTGGTGGCAGCGGATTAATGGTTGCGAATTTACTCAGTAAATAATTTTTCGCGCCAAGCATCTGGCCATCTTTGTGCACCGACCGCTTTACTTGGTGAATGAACAATTACGTAATTACCGATTGCTGCAAGTTCGCCATTTACATGAGCAGTAAAAGCTAGTTCGGCTGATGAATTTCCTAATCTAACAACTTCAAGTTTTGTTGTTATTTCTTCACCAAAAAAGATTCGGCGCTTATATTCCATTACTACTTTAACTCGTGGGATCTGCCCAAATAATGTAGAAGGCAGACCTACGCTTCGATATAACGCGGCTTCGCACTCTTCTACCCAGCGAAATGCACTTGAATAATGTTGATGTCCTGCGGCATCTGTTTCTGCCCACTCTAGAAATCGCTTGATTTCAATACTTGCCCCGGCCATTATTCGCCTCTCCAAATCATTTCATTATTCAAATTACCCCACTAACATTACCGCCGTGGCGAGCATATTTGCAGGAGAAGCAAGGGATCTCATAGACCGTGCAAATCGTCCGCAATCTTTGATAAT
>WLJZ01000110.1 GCA_009701525.1 Actinomycetota bacterium | reverse complement strand
TGTCATGTCCTTGGAATATCTGGCGTCGAACCAATAACGCATGGCTTATTAATGGAACGTTTCTGCTCGCCACTTCGAGGTGAGTTGCCAGATATTGATATCGATGTGGAATCTGCAAGGCGGTTGGAAATTTATAGTGCAATCTTTGAAAAGTATGGCCAACGTTGTGCGACCGTTTCAATGGTCGAAACTTATAGATCGCGTCATGCAATTCGAGATGTCGGGGCCGCCCTTGGAATCTCGCCAATGGAGATCGATCTAATTGCAAAATCAATGCCACATATTAGATCTAGCAATATTCCAAAGGCCTTGGCTAACTTGCCCGAACTTAAAGATTTGAAGCTAGATACCCCAATTTTAAAGATGGCAATAGAACTTGCTGGTCGCCTAGATTCCTTGCCTAGACATTTATCGATGCATCCATGCGCGATTGTCTTATCCGATATCGGATTAGGGGGATATGCGCCACAGCAAATAAATGCAAGTGGATATCCAATGGTGCAATTTGATAAGGATGATGTCGAGGCAATTGGTCTATTGAAGTTAGATGTTCTTGGAGTTCGAATGCAATCCGCAATTTCTTATACCCTTTCCGAAATCGAGCGAATCGAAGGTGCGCCAATTGATATCGATGCAATCGCCTTAGATGATCACGCTACCTTTGATTTAATTAAATCAACTAGAACGCTAGGAATATTTCAGATTGAAAGTCCGGGACAGCGCGAGCTTGTCGGAAAATTTGCGCCAGAAACTTTTAACGATTTAATAATTGATATCTCACTCTTTCGGCCAGGGCCAGTTAAGAGCGACATGATCACACCATTTCTTGCAACTAAATATGGGCTGCGAGTTCGCCCGGTTATTCATGCGGATTTGGAGAGCATTTTGCAGGAGACTCAAGGTGTTGTTGTTTTTCACGAACAAGTAATTCGAATTATCTCCACCATGACCGGAATATCTCTGGCCGAGGCCGATGAGAAGCGGCGAGAGTTAGGCGATATTGCCGCACAACAACGCGTATGTGACTGGTTTTATCCAGCATCTCTTGCTCGCGGATATACCAGCGCCGTTGTTACTGAAGTCTGGGAGATTTTGCGCGCCTTCGCATCCTTTGGTTTCTGCAAAGCACACGCCGCCGCTTTTGCGCTGCCGACATATCAATCATCTTGGCTAAAGACTCATCACACCGCAGCATTCTTGGCTGGAGTCTTAACGCATGAACCGGGCATGTATCCAAAGCGCGTTATCTTGGATGAAGCTAGACAGTGGGGAATTCAAATTGCGCCGATTGATGTGAATTTATCTGACGCTACCTATCGAGTCGAGAAGAGTTCAAAGGTAACTAGAGCGCCATATCTTGCGCCAAATGTTTTAAGTTCTGGGGCCGAACTAAAACTTCCTGATGCAAGAGGGTTTGCAATTCGAATGGCGCTAAGTGATATCGATGGCATAGATAGCAAAGAGATTAGAAGCATAATTTCCGGGCGGCCATATTTGGATTTAGCAGATTTTGTTTATCGCTCTGGTGCTAGCCGTCCGACAACCGAATCACTTTTAACGATTGGGGCATTTGATGATCTACATAAACTCGCGACATCAAATATCAACCGCCGGGACTTGCTGCTTCACTTACAAGATTTATACCGCCTTGCTGGATCAAAGAGCACAACTAGCCAGAATCAGATGAGCTTTGAATTACAACCCGAGAAATTTGAGCCAAGTGGGCTGCCAGATATAACGGCGAGCGAGCAGATTAAAAGCGAGATAGATATTTTAGGAATGGATGTATCTAGTCACTTGCTCGAGCTCTATGGTGATTTTCTAAATAAGATTGGCGCAGTTAGATCCTGTGACTTAATTAAGCATCGCTCTGGAACATCGGTCTTGGTCGCCGGAGTCAAAGTGGCTCTGCAAACACCACCGGTTCGTTCGGGGCGTCGCGTAATGTTCTTATCAATTGATGATGGCTTTGGTTGCAACGACATAACTTTCTTTGAAGATAAGCAGGCAGACTTTGCAACAGTGCTACGAAACTCTTGGCTCTTCTTAGTTCGCGGCGAGATTCGCAGAACTGGACCAAGAGGCATTTCACTTCTCGGAACTGGTGCGTGGGAGTTAGCAAATTCCTATGAAAAGTGGCGTAATCTCGCAGTTTATGGAGCCAGTGGAACGTATGAGTGAGTCAACGATTCTCCATGTTGATATGGATGCCTTCTTCGCCTCAGTAGAAGAGCGCGATAACCCAGCGCTAAAAGGTAAGGCCGTAGTTGTTGGATCCGGTATTCGCGGTGTTGTGTCAGCCGCAAATTATGAAGCTCGTAAATTTGGAATCCATGCTGCTATGCCGGTTGGTCGGGCAAAGCGCTTAGCCCCACATGCAATCTTTGTGCCACCAAATATGTCTAGGTACTCCGAAGTCTCATCGCACATCATGGAAATTTTTAGATCAGTAACACCGTTAGTCGAACCACTTTCGCTAGATGAAGCTTTTCTAGATGTAACCGGTGCTAGACGCTTACTTGGCGATGGCCGTGAAATTGCTAAATCAATTAGAGCCAAGGTTGAAGCTAGCGAGGGAATTACTTGTTCGGTTGGAATTGCAACAACAAAGTTTATTGCAAAGTTAGCATCAGGCCGTTGTAAACCAAATGGCATGTTAGAAATCGCCGCAGATAGGGTGCTCGAATTTCTACACCCACTTCCTGTCGATGCAATTTGGGGAGTAGGGCCTAAGACAAATGAAGAGTTGCAGAAGCTAGGCCTGCGAACAGTTGCCGATATCGCAAACACTCCGCGCCAGACTTTGATTCGCGCGCTCGGCGAGGCAGCAGGCGCCTCACTTTATGAACTTGCATGGGGGCGCGATTATCGAGATGTAGAGCCTGTCGAAGTTGATAAATCAATTAGCGCCGCCGAAACATTTGATACCGATATCGAAGATCAAGAGATAATCTTGCGCGAACTCCTTCGACTCACCGAAAAGGCTACACATCGGATGCGGGAGAAAGATTTCAGTGCGCGAACTATTTCAATCAAGGTGCGCTTTGCAGACTTTAAGACAATAACTAGATCAAAGACCTTGCCACTTCCGATCAGCGCAACGCACGAAGTATTTGAAGTTGTTAAAACTTTATTCCTTGCCCTCAAATTAGATCGTGCACGTCTGCGATTAGTGGGAGTAAGTCTTGATGGCTTAGAAGATGGAGTAGATGGCACTGAACAGCTGGTTTTGGGTGAGCGCGAGAAGGGTTGGCGCCAAGCCACAGCTGCAATTGATAAGGCGGCGGCCAGATTTGGCCAAGGAAGCGTTCGCCCCGCTCGACTATTTGACGAGGATGCTTAAAAGTTGCCCATAAGTAGTAAAAATCAGGGGCTTCGACTTTCCTAGTTAGGCCACCTGCCGTATTGTTGGCAACGTGCCACTATCCGATCACGAAAAACGCCTCTTAGCTGAGATGGAAGCTGCCCTAGTTGCAGATGATCCAAGACTCGTCTCTACGCTAAATGGTCGTGCTCGCACACCTAAGGCGGGACGCGCGCTTATCGGCTTCTTTGCAATCCTTGGTGGAATGGCAGTCCTACTTGCTGGCTTGATCGCCCAGGTTATCGCGGTAGGAATCGTTGGCTTCTTGATCTCGCTGGTAGGTCTAGTCGTATTAGTTTCAAATCTAAGCCTCGGTCGATCTGAGTTCAAGAGCCCAAAGGGCGCTCGCAGTAACTGGTCCTCGCGCTTGGAAGATCGCTGGGAGCGACGTAATTTCGATAATTAAGCCCTAACTGCCCCTGATTTCTGCCACCCATCTGGGTGGTTTTTTTATGCCCAAATAGTGGGGAGCGGTAGGAAAAATGGGGAAATAAATGGTCAATAATGGTGCAAAGTGGGTAGAAATGGAGTAAAGTGGTGATTGTTATCAAATCCGGGGGGATTTGAGCGTAAAAGCTAGGGGAGGTGGGGCGAAGTGTTTCTCGGTACCCACGAACCTAAACTCGATGAAAAGGGCCGCATTATTTTGCCC
>WLJZ01000011.1 GCA_009701525.1 Actinomycetota bacterium | reverse complement strand
TATGAAAAACAACTGTTTTATCGCCAACGATAAAGATTCTATCTTCGGCGAAATCGCGAACTGCGCGAGATAAGACTCGACGTTCAATATCGCGACCAGTTGCAATTAAATCTTCTGGTGTAGATGCATGCGTTACATGTGCAACATCTTGATCAATAATCGGGCCTTCATCTAGATCAGGTGTAACAAAGTGTGCGGTTGCACCGATGATTTTCACACCGCGAGCATGAGCCTGGTGATAAGGCTTTGCTCCTTTAAATCCGGGCAAGAATGAATGATGAATGTTAATAATTCGCCCAATCATCTTCTCGCAGAATTCTTTGGTGAGGATTTGCATGTAACGGGCGAGTACAACTAAGTCAATATCTAGTTCGGTGACTAGCTTTGCAATCTCGGCCTCAGCAGCTGTTTTATCTAATTTACTCTGATCAATAAATTTAATACCGTGTGATTCAACCAGGGTTTTTAAATCGCTATGGTTTGAAACAACAGCAGGAATTTCAATCGGTAGCTCGCCCAATTCTTGAAGGTAAAGAAGGTCGCGAAGACAGTGGGACTCTTTAGTGACAAGTATTAGCGCCTTCTTCTGCTTTGCAACTGAGCGAAGTGAAAGCTTTGGCTTAAATTGACCTAAGCCACTCTCTAAAACCTCGCGGATTTTTGCTAAATCAAGTTCACTTTCAAAGCGAGTGCGCATTACAAAATCTTGCGTTATTGGATCAGTGAATTGTTGATTCTCAATAATATTTCCACGCGCACCAAGAACCGCCGTTGTCATCGCATGAACGATGCCGGGCTGGTCTTTGCATTGGAGCGTGACGATCAAATCCATGCCCAAATATTAGTGGTTAATTGTGAATCTCTTTAACGCCTTAGGCGCCCACCAGTTGCGTTCACCAAATAAGCGCATGAGTGCTGGAACAAGCAAGGCTCGAACCAGGGTTGCATCAAGAAGAATTGCGAATGCAACACCAAAGCCCATGGTCTTAATTGATGTAACACCACTAGTAACGAAAATTGCGAATACCACCGAGAGGATGACGGCTGCTGCTGTAATTATTCGAGCAGATTTCTGAAGCCCAAGTGCTACAGATTCAATATTTGAATGGCCAGCATCATGCTCTTCTTTAATGCGGGAAAGTAGGAATACTTCATAATCCATTGATAACCCGAAGGCAACAACAGCAATCAAGATAACCATTGAGGTATCGATTGTTCCGGTGTTGGTAAATGACCCGACAAGCCAGTTCATGTTGCCGCCAATGAAAATCCAGGTTAATACTCCCAAGGTCGCTGAAAGTGAGAGCAGATTTAAGATCACTGCTTTTATCGGCAGAATTATTGAACCGGTAAACATAAATAGAAGTAGCAGAGTTCCAACTGCAATCCATATAAGAGCTAGTGGCAATTTATTAGCAATTCCAATCTGGCTATCTGCATAATCTGCCGCAACACCACCAACCAATGTTCCTTCTGGAACTGTAAGTGCACGAATTTCCTTAATCATTTTCTCTGCTTCAGGTGATCGAGCCCCCATGCTGTGAACCGCTGCAATTCGAATATCTGTGCCAGCAGTTTCAGGTGCGCCAACTGTTAGGACTCCAGGAATATTTGCGAGGTCACTTACAAAGTTATTTACCTCAACCATTTTGGTTGCGCCACTTGGAATAATAATTTCAATTGGATTTCCTTGTTGACCTGGGAATTTATCTAGACCAACTTGTGCCGCAATCGCAGCTTTATTTGATGCTGGGAGAACGCGAGTATCAACTTGAGAGAAGACAATATCTTTTATCGGTGCTGCAAGAGTTCCAAGAATTAAAAGTGAGAGAACAACAACCGCAACTGGTCGCTTCATCACATAACGAGCAGTGTGAGCCCAACGTCCATCTTCCTTAGGTGTAATTGAACTTTTGCGAACAACGAATTTATCAATTTTGTGACCGAGCAGCGCCATGATTGCTGGAAGCGGAATCAACGCACCAATGATTGCAACAGCAACAACTGAAACTCCGGCATAACCAAATGATTTCAAGAACATTTGCGGGAAGAACATAAGTGCGGCCAAGCTGATCATGACTGTGATACCTGAGAAGAAAACAGTTCGGCCCGCAGTTTTAACCGTCGTCGCAACTGATTCCTCAACACTCTTGCCCGCATGAAGTTCCTCGCGGAAGCGATTAACCATGAGAAGTGAGTAATCGATGCCAAGACCCATTCCCATACCCGTAACAAGGTTTAGCGCAAAGACACTTACGCCGGTAACCAAACTAATTAAATAGAGAATAAGAAATGCCCCAAGAATTGCGCTTACTCCAACAACTACAGGCATCGCAGAAGCAATTAAGCCACCGAAAACAAAGAGCAAGAAGATGAAAGTTAGTGGAATTGAAATCGCCTCGGCAAGCTTTAGATCACTTGAAATTTTCTCGTTAACTGCATTATTAAAAGTTGAAAAACCACCTACATAAATTCTTAAATTGCCGATTTCACCATCATATTTTTTCTGTAACTTCGCAGCTAATCCAGTCAATAGAGTCGGATCTGATTCGTGGCCATAGATAAATAAATAGGCAGCGTTTCCATCAGCGCTCATTAATTGTTTTGCGCCGCCAGCGCTCCAATATGAGAGAGTTTTAGCGACATCTGGAAGTGCTCGCAAATCGGCTTCGATTGGCGCAACTTGCGCCGCAACACTTGGATCAGCAACGCTCTTTCCGGCATCGATAACAAAAATTATTGCTGGGTCATTAACCTTGAAAGTATCTGTTAAATAAGTTGCAGCCTTGTAAGAATCACTGCCGGGATCTGAATAGCCGCCACCTTCGAGTCGGGAAAATACGAGAGATCCAATTGCGCCTGTAGCAATTACTGCGACTATAAATCCCGCTAGAACTGCCTTGCGACGTCTGACTAAAAAATGACCAAGCTTTTCAAACATGACTTCTATTCTCTCTGTTAGTTGATTAGTATCTAGTTATGAGCGATCCGAATATTTTGCCGAAAGTGACGCAAGATGAAATTGATCCCCGCGAAGATGACGACTCAAAGCGCGATGCTGAAATTCAGGGAGATCGGCCACCACATCACGGCTAATCATTTTTAGCAGGTGGCGGAGTAGGAGCAGCAGGAGTTGAAGGAGATTTAGCTGATCTTGAATCTGTTTTATAAAAACCAGAACCTTTGAAAACAACTCCAACATTTGAATAAACCTTCTGAACTGCGCCTTTGCATTCCGGGCATTCAGTGAGGGCATCCTCGCTAAAGGATTGGAAAGCCTCAAATTGATGGCCGCACTTAGTGCAGGCATATTCATATGTAGGCATAGTGAGTATTGTAAAGAAGTGAGAGAATTACATCTAATCGAGAAGCTAATAGAGGGGCAATAATGGCGTTCGGCAGGGTAATTCGCAGCGCGATTGCAGGCGCAATAATTTTTTTACCAATCCTTTCCACCACCGCCCACGCAAATAGCATTACGGCATCGGTCCCGCTAGCCGGATCTGTTCTCACTACTTCACCTAATTCAATTTCAATTTCTACGGCAGCTGTACTGTCGGAACAAGGAAGCTTGATTGTTGTTAATGATCCAAATGGAGTTGCGGTAGATGATGGATCAATCACAATTAATGGAAACAGTGCTGAAGTTGGGTTAACCGAATTAATTAAGACCGGGGTTTATACCGTTAACTACACCTTGCTTTCAGATACCGAAGATCCACTGACTGGTTCTTATACCTTTATGTTTAATGCACCTTCAAGCGTTGAAAGCCCAACACCCACTCCATCTCAGAGCATTACAACTGAAGAGAGTCGAAACTTAAACAGTGGTTCAAATGCCTTTGTTTATACGCTCTTAGTTCTCGCTGTTTTCGTCTTTGTATTTCTCATTTGGTATGCCAAACAGAGTTTTGGTGGACCTAAACGTTCGCCAAAAAATAAGCGCAACTAAGCGAATTTAAGTTATGCGTTTTTCAACAGATATTCACATTCCTGGCTCCTCAGGCTTCGTAAATTTCTTAATTCCATTAGTTAAAGATCTACAAACCCTCTCGGCTGTAACGCTAATCGGGCTGTTGTTAGCGATTGGATTTTTAATAAGAGAAGAACACGCAAAGCTTCTGCCCGAAGCAGTCCGGATTCGCAATCTCGCATTAATTCCTGCCACCGCTTGGCTGGTGTCTAGCCTCGGAGTTCTATTTGTTGAATTGGCTAATTTGCTAGCAACTCCAATTTCAGAGTCTTTTGATCCGGTTGTGATTAGATCCTTTATTACTCAGACCGCACTGGGAAAGAGTTATGCGATAAATATTCTTGCATCGCTATTAGTTCTACTTTTGCTCCCACAAATTAAGCGAACAACTGGTGCAATTTTTGGATTAGCCGCAACCTTCATAGGTGTATTGGCTCCGGTCTTTCAAAGCCACTCAAGTAGCTCGGGGAATCACGGTTTGGCAATCGGCTCACTTCTAATTCACGTTGTATTCATATCACTTTGGGTTGGCGGAATTATTGCTTTAATTCTTATAAGTAAATCAGAGCGGGCACTTTCCCTACCGCGATTTAGTGTTTTAGCGCTCTGGTCTGCGATTGCAGTATGTGCAAGCGGGGCAGTAAATGCTTGGACTCGACTTAATTTTAGAGATGCCTGGAATTCACAGTACGCAAATTTGGTAATTTATAAGGTTTTTTTGAGCGCCATATTAATTTTTATTGGAGCAACGCATCGAAAATACATAATTAAGAAGTTGCAAGAAAGCAAGCAGGTTTACCAATTGCTTGTTGTAGAAGTAATTGTGATGATCTTGGCTGTAAGTGTTGGTGCCTGGCTATCAACTAGTGCGCCGCCCGTTGCAAATGAGAACAGAGTCGTTGATGCAGCTGAAACTATTGCTGGAAGTCCCATGTTGCCAGCGCCCAATTTTAGGAATCTGCTTCTAACTTACGTTCCAGATGCCGCATTCATTGGAATTCTTATCTTGATTACGGCACTTTATATAAGAGGTGTAGTAATTCTTGCTAAGCGAGGGGATAAGTGGCCGGTAGGGCGAACAGTCGCATTCGCACTCGCGGTCGCGACAACAGATTTTGCTACTAGTGGTGGCCTTGGTGCCTATGCACACTTTGCATTTTCATATCACATGGTCGCACATATGGTTCTAGGAATGATTGCACCAATTGGTTTTGTCTTGAGTGCACCAATTACTCTGGCGCTTCGAACTTTGCCAATTGGAAGAACAGAAGCAGAACGTGGAATTCGCGGAACTTTGATTGCATTTTTGCACTCTAGATATTTTCGAGTTCTATCTAATCCGATCGTAGCTCTTGCAATTTTTGATGGTTCACTCTTCGTGCTTTACATGACGCCACTCTTTGGCGATTTAATGCAGACCCATAGTGGCCACTTATTCATGAACATTCACTTCCTATTAGCGGGAGCGCTCTTCTTCCATGTGATTGTTGGAATTGATCCATCGCCAAAACGAGTTCCACATATAGTTCGAATAATTGTGCTCTTTGCTGCAATGAGTATTCATGCCTTCTTCTCTATTGCACTTCTATCGGCTACGACGCTTTTAGATGGTGGATATTTCGCAAGCCTCCAACGTCCATGGTCACTAGATCTATTGGCTGACCAGAATGCGGGTGGCGCAGTTGGTTGGGCAACGGGAGAAATTCCGATTCTTATCGCCTTAGTAGCAACTTTTATCCAATGGGTTCGTGAAGATCGGAAAGAGACTAGACGCATAGATCGCGCCGAAGACCGTGCGGCCGCAATGGGCGAGGATGATGATTTAGCGAAATACAACAAATATTTAGCAAGCTTGCAGCGACTAGACGAGCGCCCAGAAAGTTGAGTTAATTAGCACATGGAGCAATTAATCGGCGAGGAATATGACGCACTTCGCGAGAGTGTGCGCGCACTTGCAACGAAAAAAATAGCGCCTTTTGCCAAAGATGTTGATGGCGATGCGAGATTCCCACAAGAAGCTTATGAAGCGCTTCACGCCGCAGATCTTGCAGCAGCACATGTTGATTCAAAATATGGTGGCCAAGGTGCCGATTCACTTGCAACTGTAATAATTATCGAAGAGGTCGCACGTGTTTGTGCCTCATCTTCTCTTATTCCGGCTGTAAATAAATTAGGTTCACTTCCATTAATACTTGCAGGCAATGAAGAGCAGAAGAAAAAATATTTGCCAGAGTTAGTTGCCGGAAAAGGTTTCTCTTACTGTCTCTCAGAATCTGAAGCAGGCTCTGATGCAGCTGCGATGAAAACTAAAGCAGTTAAGAGCGGTGATGATTGGGTTATTAGTGGCAGTAAAAAATGGATTTCAAATGCTGGCTTCTCAGATTTTTATACCGTATTAGCTCAGACTGATCCGGCTCTCGGTGCAAAAGGTATTACTGCTTTCATTGTTGAAAAAAGTGATGTTGGTGTTTCATTTGGTGCGCATGAGAAAAAGATGGGATTTAGAGGATCGCCAACCCGCGAAGTTTATTTTGATTCTGTAACAATTCCAGATGATCGACGTATCGGAGCGATTGGATCTGGTTTTGCTCTTGCAATGCAGACCTTGGATCACACCAGAATTACAATCGCGGCCCAAGCACTTGGGATTGCGCAAGGAGCTTTCGAAGTAGCTACGAATTATTCACACGAGCGTAAGCAATTCGGTAAAGAGATTTTTGATTTCCAAGGCGTTCAATTTATGTTGGCAGATATGGCAATGAATATCGCAGCAGCCAGAACGTTGACATACGCTGCAGCAGTCAAGAGCGAGCGAGGCGAGAGTGATTTAACTTTCTTCTCGGCGGCGGCAAAGTGTTTTGCAACAGATGTTGCTATGAAAGTTACAACGGATGCCGTTCAAGTTCTTGGCGGATATGGATATGTCTCTGATTATCCAGTCGAGCGCATGATGCGAGATGCGAAATTAACGCAAATCTATGAGGGGACTAATCAAGTTCAAAGAGTTGTGATGGCTCGCCATCTAAAAGATTTAAATTAATTAGTAAATCGGACAATTAAATCTGGTGTAGCAATCGCATCTAATTTCATATCGTGTGTTTCAACAGGAAATGGTTCAACAGTTAATTCTCCAGAATAAATAAGTCCAAGGCGCCAGGCTTGAGTTTGAGCTAGTGCTCGGTCATATGAGCCGCCACCCTGTCCTAATCTGTGACCTTCGCGAGTGGCATGCAGGGTTGGAACAATCACAATATCTAATTCAGTTGCAGATATTGCCTCACCTTTAGGTTCAAGAATTTTTCCACTCTTTACCAGGGCTCCAGAATCACCGTTCCAAATAATCCATTCCAGACTCTTATCTTTCAACATCCGAGGCAACAGTAATTTCTTGCCACTTTTTAGAATCGCTTCATTTAAATCTTTAGTTTGTGGCTCGTCACCATAAGAGATATAGCTCGCAATTGTTTGTGCCGCTGAAAATTCTTGAGATTTAATTATGTGAGTCCATGATTCCGCTAGATCGCGGAGAGATCGCTCGGCACGAAAACGCTTTCGCAATTCATCTTTTTTGGAGTTACTGATATCCACGGAAATACTCTAATTAACAAGTAGGGTTTAGTCATGGAACAACAGCCGAGCGTCGAAGAGCTTCTTGCGAAGTTACTTGAAATCGCCGCCCCACTTGCACCTTTTGATATGCCACTTCTTGATGCGCATGGTGCGACTTTGGCATCCGATATTTATGCCGGCGAAAGACTAGTTCTACGAAGTGGTTCACGTATTCGTTCTACTCAGATCGGCCTTGCCGCTTCAATTGGTTTAGATCGGCTACCAACCTTGCCGCATCCAAGAGTTGTTGTAATTTCCGCTGGCGATGATTTAGTTGAGCCGGGCCAGGCTTTAGCAGATTCCGAAGATGAGTTTGAAACAAATTCTTGGATGCTAACTACTGCGGTAAGAGAAGCTGGCGCAAATGGTTTTCGGGTTCACACAATCCCAGAGAATCATCAGCAACTAAGAGAGGTAATTGAAGATCAACTAGTTCGAGCTGATTTAATTGTAATTAGCGGCGAACGGCACGATGAATCATTTGAGTTAATTACTGCTGTTCTAAAAGAACTTGGTGAAATCACAACTGTGCGGCCAAAGATGAGTGAGAGTGGGCTGCATAACTTTGGCCTTATCGGGCCCGATAGCACTCCAGTAATTACGCTTCCTGGAGATCCAGTAGTTGCAGGTATCGCTGCCGAGATCTTTGTTCGCCCAATGATTAGAAAGATGTTGGGCGCACCAAATATTTTCCGAAATCAATTAAAGGCTAAGTTAAAGAATTCAATCTCAGCCGTTCCTGGTGAAAGTGGCTTCGTCCGCGCGGTTCTATCTTCAGAGAACGGTGTAATTGCTACTGCATTGGAGGAGCAAGGCGATCTTGTTTCACTATCTGATGCCAATTCTTTAATTATTATTCCGGAAAATTCTGCTGGAATTAAGGCTGGCGAAATTGTTGATGTTATGGTGCTCGAGCGGAGTTCAAATTAATTGGGCGCAACTAGCGACTGGCCAATAAAGCTTTCTGCCGGCGAAATTTTTCTTCGCCCGCTTCGCTTCCGAGATAAAGCCGCTTGGGATTCATGTCGGGCAAAAAATAGAGAATGGCTGGCGCCTTGGGAGGCCACTCGCCCAGAAATTGATTCACATCTTCCACTCCCATCATTTTTTGGAATGGTTCTTCAATATCGCAGGGATGGTCAGAGTCTGCGTTCTATCTCTCTTGGAATCTGGCTTAACGAAGGTGGAAGTGAAAAATTCATTGGCCAAATAACCTTGGGCGGAATTGTCTTTGGCGCAATGCGGGGCGCACACATTGGCTATTGGATAGATCAGCGATATGCCAATAAGGGATATACAACCAAGGCAGTTTTAGCGCTTAGCGATTTCGGTCTAACTGCGTTATCGCTGCATAGAATTGAAATAAATTTACGTCCTGAAAATGAGGCTTCGAAGCGGGTGGCTGAAAAATCAGGCTATATTTTCGAAGGAATTAGGCCACGATATTTACATATTGATGGGGCTTGGCGAGATCACGTAACTTATGTAAAAGAAAATCCAAGAATTAAGTAATACCTTTTTAATAAGGACATACCGCCTAAATCCCCGAGATTTACCCCGCCTAGAATTATCGTTCTACTCCATGGCCTCCGGTTTTATCTACCTAATCATCCTTGGGATGTGGGCGGCCTATTTCTTGCCAAAGTGGATCTCTAGCCATGATGAAGCTTCGGGTAAATCTGCAGAACGTTATAAAAGTGCAATGCGCGTTGTCGGTGAGACTGGTTTAATAAATCCAGCACAGAGTGCAAATGAAAATTTCAAGAAACAGAATCAAATTGCAAATCGCAGAGTAATTTTTGGAGCGCTCTCTTTTGCATTTGTAATTATTGGTGCGCTTTGTGGCATCGGAGTTATTTCTACTCCAATTTTATTAATTCCAACCACAGCGCTCGCAATTTATGTTGTGCATGTAAGGCGTCAAATAGTTGCAGCACAATTAAAACAACGCCGCATTAAAGCTTTCCAACAAATTTCTTCAGCAACAGTAATTACCGAACCGATAGAGAGAATTACCTTCTCATCGCGAATTGATTTTGTTGAAGAGAATAAAGAGCATTGGATTCCACTTATTGAAAGAATTGACACCGCAGGTGTCGTAGTAATTCCAAAAGATGGACCAACCTGGCAACCAACAAGTGTTCCTAAACCAACATATGCAACGGCGCCAAAAGCGATTCCATCAAACCGCATAATTGATTTAACTATTCCAGGCGCATGGAGCGCATCGCAGCAGGTTCAAGATGAATCAGTTCTGCCATCACGAGATGATTTGTTTGATCAAGAACTTGAAGAGAACGCAGCAATCAAGCGTTTTGGCGCAGTTAACGAATAATTAATTCCAAGCTATATCCAACTTGGTAGCCACATATGGTCGCGCCAGGAGTTATATGAAATTGGAGTTCCTAAATAAAGTGGCAAGAAATAAAGGAAAATAGCTAGAACTATTGCGCCAAAAATTAGCGTTATTTCCCGCTGATTTCGCGGAATCTTGCTAAATACATAAACAATTGTTAGCAATAAGAATGGTTCAAAGGCGATTGCATAGAAACTAAACATTGTGCGTTGTTGGAAGGCTAACCAAGGTAGGTAGCTTGCTGCCACAACAACTAGGAGAATTTCGGCCTGCCACTCGCGTCTACTAACCCAATAGCCAAAAGTAATAGCAAGTGTGAAAGTTGCAGTCCACCACAAAATTGGAGTCCCAAGTGCCAGAACTTCTTGGGCACAACTAGCTGCGCCGCAATTTTTTGGCGATGAATAGAAAAGTGATGTTGGTCGACCTTGGATTAACCAACTCCATGGATTTGCTTCATATGGATGTGACGAAGTTAAGTGAGTATGAAAATTTAATATCTCAGCGTGATAGTGCCAGAAAGATTTAAGAACACTTGGCGACCAATTCCGATCCCAACCACTCTTACTAGCAAACCAACCAACCCATGTCGCCACATATGTAATAACTGGGAGAATGCCAAATTGTAGAAATCGCAGAATAAATTTATTTGCGATTACGTTTCTAATTGGACTGCTCGAACCTAAAAACTTAAATTTCCGATAATCCAAAATCAGAACTAAGAGCGCTAATGAAACTAGAAGATAGAGCCCACTCCACTTTGTTGAAATTGCAAAACCGAGGGAGATTGAAGTGATCCAGTATTTTTGATGAAGAAAGGCAAGAACTGCAATTTGAATAAATAGAAGTAAGAAAATATCTAGAAGGGCAACCCTTGAATGAACCAGATGTAAACCATCTACAAGAACTAGAAAAGCAGCCAAGCCACTTAAGAAAGGCTTATTAAATAGCGCCTTAGCGGTGAAATACATCAAGACAATAGAGATGGCTCCAGCTAATGCGGCTGAGAAGCGCCAGCCAAATTCGTTATATCCAAATAGTTTTATGCCGCCTGCAATTAACCATTTCCCAGTAGGCGGATGAACTATGAACTCGCTCTGCCCAGTCTTGGCATTTAGCTCTACGCCATGCAATAAAAGTGAATGCGCATTTGTTGCGTAATAAACTTCATCAAAAATTTTGCCTTTAGGGCTTCCTAAATTCCAGAGTCGAAATAGCAATGCAAGAGCGCCAAATCCCAGAGCTACTGCCCAATCACGCGATATGCGCACTCTAGATGTCATGAGGTAAGCCTAAAGCCTGCGAGAATTGCCCAATGCTTATTCTCGCCGCGATTCCACTAGGCAATCCATCAGATGCATCTGTGAATTTGCGCGAAGCAATAGTTTGCGCGAAATACATTGCAGCTGAAGATTCTCGCAAATTTACTCGACTCTGTTCGGACTTAGGAGTCACTTATTCGGCGAAGATAATTTCGTTCTTTGAAGGAAATGAAATTGAACGTTTAGATGAACTAGTAAAGATCATGGAAAGTGGCTCTGATTTATTAGTTGTTACTGATGCCGGCATGCCTGGAATCAGTGATCCGGGATATCGCTTAGCAAGAGCAGCTGTTGAAAGAAATATTCAAATTAAAGTTCTGCCCGGCCCAAGCGCTGTCACAACCGCGCTCTTACTATCAGGCCTACCAAGTGATCGCTTCTGTTTTGATGGATTTCCACCACGTACAAGTGGCGCCCGAAGATCTTGGTTTGAAAGCCTTGCTAATGAAGTAAGAACAATAATTCTCTTCGAAGCCCCACATCGCTTATTAGAATGTCTCGCCGATGCGAAAACTGTTCTTGGTCCAAACCGACTTGGCGCTATCTGTCGTGAGATGACTAAGACTTACGAAGAGGTTATTCGTGGTGATTTGGAAACACTTCACAATTGGGCAACTGAGCGCGAAATTTTGGGCGAAATAACTCTAGTTATTGCAGGCTTTGATCCAGATTCGCGTCAATTCACAACCGCCGATTTAATCTCGCAAGTTTTAATGCAAGAAGCTGCAGGAATCTCGCGTAAGGAGGCGATCGCCGAAGTTGCACGCATTACAGGGATGCCAAAGCGCGAAGTCTTTGATGCAATGGTTAGTCACAAATCGCAAGATGGGCTAGGTAGGATAGAGCCATGAGCGCCGAAAAATCTTTCTACTTAACGACGCCAATTTATTATGTAAATGATGCGCCACATATCGGCCATGCCTACACAACTGTTGCAGGTGATGTTTTAACTAGATGGCATAGACAACGCGGTGAAAGTGTCTGGTTCTTAACCGGAACAGATGAACATGGCGAGAAAGTTATGAATACTGCCGCTGCAAATAAGGTTTCACCACAAGATTGGTGTGATCGCTTAGTTGAAGATGCGTGGAAGCCAAATTGGAGCGCTTTAAACATCGCCAACGATGATTTCATTCGGACAACCGAACCTCGTCACGAAGAGCGCGTTCAACGTTTCATGACGCTATTAAAAGATAATGGCTATATCTATGCTGGAAAATTTGAAGGTCCTTATTGCATAGGT
>WLJZ01000109.1 GCA_009701525.1 Actinomycetota bacterium | reverse complement strand
GCTGGACGCTCACTTCGGATGCGTGGCATTGAAGTGAAGTTGTGACGTGGTGGTGGGCAAGATGTTGCCCATTCAAGTGATGCGCCATAACCCCAAGGATCATCGACGCCAACTAGAGGTGATTTTCTAGTAATCCAAATATTTACAAAGAATGGAATCATTGAAAGTGCCAACAGCGTTGAACCAACTGTTGAAATCATATTCATATTTGTAAAGCCATCAGTAGCAAGATAATCAGAGTAGCGACGTGGCATGCCCTTAATTCCTAGCCAGTGTTGGATTAAGAATGTTAAATGGAAGCCAACGAAAAGTGTCCAGAAATGAATCTTTCCAAGGCGCTCATTTAGCATACGGCCAGTCATCTTTGGCCACCAGAAGTAGAAGCCAGCAAACATTGCGAAGACAACAGTTCCAAATAGAACGTAGTGGAAGTGGGCAACGACGAAGTAAGAGGCCGATACCGCAAAATCAAGTGGTGGTGAAGCAAGAATAATTCCAGTTAATCCACCGAAGAGGAATGTGATTAAGAATCCCATAACCCAGAGCATTGGTGTTTCAAATGAAACACTTCCGCGCCAGATTGTTCCGATCCAGTTGAAGAATTTAACACCTGTTGGAACACCAATTAAGAATGTCATGAATGAGAAGAATGGGAGAAGGACTTGACCACTTGCGAACATGTGGTGAGCCCAAACCGAAACAGAGAGTGCAGAGATCGCGATCGTTGCAGCGATTAGTCCTTTGTATCCAAAGATTGGCTTGCGGCTAAATACTGGCAAAATTTCTGTAGCTATTCCGAAGAATGGAAGAGCCAAGATATACACCTCTGGGTGCCCGAAGAACCAGAAAAGATGTTGCCAGAGCATTGCTCCGCCATTTGCCGGATCGAAAATATGTGACCCAAATAATCTGTCAGATTCCAACGCAAGGAATGCTGCTGCTAGTGGTGGGAATGCGAGTAGAACAAGAATTGATGTCAAAAGTACGTTCCAGCTAAAGATTGACATTCTAAACATTGTCATTCCAGGTGCGCGCATTGTGAAAATAGTTGTAATGAAATTTACGCCGCCAAGAATCGTTCCGATACCACCCATAGCAAGACCAATTACCCAGAGATCGCCACCGATGCCAGGTGAGTACTGTGAATTTGCAAGTGGTGCATATGCAGTCCAACCAAATGAAGCTGCGCCGCCTGGAGTCAAGAAACCTGCGAAGGCCATAAGTCCGCCGAATAGGAAGAGCCAATATGACAACATGTTCATTCGTGGAAATGCTACGTCCGCTGCACCAATTTGCAACGGCATGATTACATTTGCAAAACCGACAAAGAGTGGGGTTGCAAACATAAGCAACATAATGGTTCCGTGCATCGTAAAGACTTGGTTGTACTGCTCGTTGGATACAAACTGCAGACCAGGTCGGGCTAATTCAGCACGCAATACCAGCGCTAGAACGCCACCGATCATAAACCAGACGAAAGTAGTAACGAGATACATATAACCGATCATCTTGTGGTCGGTAGTTGTGGCAATCTTTACGAATAGCTGCCCTTTTGTAAGTGGCGCTGGCTTCGATGTTGAAGGAGCAGCTGCAGTGCGATTAGCAAAGGTTGTCATGATTATGCCGCCTTCAAGTTAGCTATATATTTTTTGTAATTATTAGGTGAAACAACTTTTACTTTGAAAAGCATCTGTGAGTGCGCACGGCCACAGAGAATGTTGCAACGACCTGGGTAGGTTCCAATTTTGTTTGCAGTAAATTCGAGATGATTCTTTACGCCCGGCAAATTCTGCATCTGGATCATGAAAGCTGGAATCCAGAAACCGTGGACCACATCGGTAGAAGTAATGTTGAAGCGAACGCGCTCGCCCTTTGGAATTACCAATGTCGGTGGTTGCGCCGTAGTTCCCGTGACGGTTCCTGCGGCAGGATTGTCCTTGTAAGTAAATTGCCAAGACCATTGCATCGCATTTACATCAATAACGTGACTGATCTTATCGTCAGCAGAAACTTTAGTAATCGCAGATTCCTTCACAGCTGTGAAGTAGAAGAGAACTGCAACGATAATAAATGGGATAACGGTGTAAGCAACTTCAACTGGAACGTTGTACTGAGTCTGCTTAGGTACTTCATCGCCTTTGCGACGATGGCGGAATACTGGCCACATAATTAAAATCGCTGTGAAAATTCCAACTACACCCGCAGCAATCCAAGCGCCTTGCCACAGTGGAAGTGAAATGTCGTTAACACTCGAAACGTTCTTCGGGTAACCCATACCTGAAATATCTTCAGTTGAACAAGAGGTAAGAAGTAGTAGCGAACCACCTGAAACCAGATAGAGCGCGCTTGACTTTAATGACTTCTTTATGGTCCCAAAAGGCTTCAAATTCATTGGGCAAGAATATCCTTCGGCTTCGCTCTTACAACCAGGTGGGAGTAACGTTCTGCGCGTGGTTTCCATCACCCCAAACTTCCAATCCGAGCCCCGGCTACATGAGGCTGCCCGGATGGCACTGCCCCATGTCTTTGAGGCCAGTTGGCCAGATCCTACGAAATTAGGAGCAGATTCGAAGTCGGCAGCAATTTTATTAAATGAAGCCAAGGAGACTTTTGCAGGGCATCTCAAAGTTCGAAGTGATGAGATCTCTTTTCTCGGTGAGCCGAGCCTAGGCTTTCATCTTGGAATATCTGGCCTGATTTCTCCTGATTCCCGCCTTGTCTTTAGCAATATTGATCGGATGGAAGTTTTTGCTGTTGCCGATTTCTTATCGCCAAAAATACCTAATCACCAGATCCAAGTCTCACAAACTGGCCAGGCAGATTTTCAGGTTCTATCGCCAACTGATGTCGCAGTCCTCCAACTTTGCAATAGAGAAACTGGAACCATTTGGCGGCAGCAAACTTTAAATTGCGAGGCCATATTTGTGGATGCAACTGCTAGCGGGGTTCGTTTGCCGCTTCCAGAAAATTGGAGCACAGCTCTTTGGGATTCAACTAGCTGGGCCGGTCCAAGTGGATTGGGCATATTAGCTATCTCCAAAAAAGCCAAATGGGAGAACCCACTTCCCCATCTAGATAATCGGGCAAATCCCGGACCAACTTCCTTGCCACTAATTGTTTCAAGCGCCTTGGCAATTGATAGTTGGGTTGCTGATGAGAAAAATCTTGCCGATAAAATAGGAGCGCTTAATTTAGAAATTAGAAAGTTTATCTCCGAAAATATCCCGGACTCAGATTTGGCTCCACACGGCGCAGATCATCTAATTAGCGCTTCGTTTCTATATATAAATGCCGAACAATTAGTGACGGTCTTGGCTGATAAAGGCTTCGCAGTAGATTCTGGCTCGGCATGTAATGCAACAAATATGCAGCCAAGCCATGTTCTAGCAGCTCTTGGCCTATTAACTCAAGGAAATATACGCCTAACGATTCATCATGCAACAACTTTTGAGGATGTAAAAACTTTTCTCGAAACCTTGAAAGCAACTATCGAAGAGTTGCGCAAATAATGGAGACCCTTGACTGTCTAGGAAAGCGCTGCCCACTTCCGGTAATTGAATTAGCTCGCAAAATTTCACGGGAAGATATTGGGTACAAAATAAATCTTTTAAGTGATGATCCAGCGAGTGCACCTGATCTTGTTGCCTGGGCACGAATGACGGGAAATAGCGTTTTAAGGCTCTCTCAGAATTCTTTTGAAATTACTAAATTAGCCAACTAAACGCGGTGCAAGTTTTTCGCCAACTTGCGTTGCGGCTGCCACCCCGTAAGCCTCGGCGAAGCGCTCAATAAATTCAGATTTGGTGAAGCGATACTCCTGAGTTCCTTTAGTTTCGATACAGAATGTTGCAAGCATCGAACCAATTTGCGCACAACGCTCATGGTCAAAACCCCACGCTAGGCCAGCGACGAAACCTGCTCTAAAACAATCCCCAACCCCGGTTGGGTCCATTTTGCTGCGCTCTTGCGGAACACCAACTAATATCGAATCTTTTCCATGTTCATCAATTCGTGCACCAG
>WLJZ01000108.1 GCA_009701525.1 Actinomycetota bacterium | reverse complement strand
TGGATCAAGGGCGTGTTCAGCATCAATAAAAGCAGCAATGCCACCAGCTTTTTGGGCATTTGCAATTGCGTGAAGTGCGACTGTTGTCTTACCTGAAGATTCTGGTCCGTAAATTTCTACGATACGTCCTCGAGGTAGACCACCAATTCCGAGTGCGATATCTAGTGCAACTGAACCGGTTGAAATAACTTCCATAACTTGTGGGCCGCGATCGCCCATCTTCATAACTGAACCCTTACCGAATTGACGCTCGATTTGGGCTAGTGCGCTATCTAAGGCTTTGGTGCGATCTGAACTATTTTTATCTAGCTTTTCAGATTGTTTATCAGGCTGTTCTTTAGCCATGTTATTGACCTTTCATCGATCATCGTTATCGGTCCTGAAGGTACGGAAGGCCACCGACGGCAGAGGCTGTGCTTCTGCGGAAGTGTGGAACCGCTCAGGTTGGGCATATCCAGGCAGGTGCCTGAATGGCTAAAGGGTAGCCGAACATCTGTTCGAATGGAAACAACACGCCGAAATTGCGCTGCTTAATCTGAGATTCGTTGGGGCTATCTAAATTTTGCAGGCATCTCGGGGTTATGGGCAACAACGCCCTTCCAGATATCCCCTGGCTCCTGGCCCATTACAAGGGCTTGTTCGACTGTTACGCCACCTAATTCAGCGTGCACGATATCTCGGCTATAAGTATTTGGATCTGGAAAATACTCGGCAATGCGAGCGCGTAGCTCTGTTATTCGCATACTTCAGAGCTCATTATGAGAGCGATCTGGCAATCTGTTCTGCTTGCTGCGCAGATTCACCTGCGGTTAGCGGCGATGCAATCTGACCAATTAACCAGCGTAGAACCAAACTTGAATTACCAGCACCAAAAATCTTTGCCAGGTTTTCCCGAACAACTGTCCAGAGTGGGTGGGCGCCAATGGTTACGAATGCTGCAATGTCTTCAGGGTCGGTCTCAACCATTTTGCGAAGCGCCGGGTCGCCAGATATCTCGCTCGAGAGAATTTGCAGGGCATCTTTTGGTGAAGCGCTGCTCTTAGCTAAATCAGCAAGGCGCATTATTTCTGATTCAAGCAGGCTAAACATCATCTCTTCTTTATCTGCGAAGTGGTTATATACCGTTGCTCTCGAGACTTGGGCGCGCGCTGCAATATCAACCATATTTGATTCATAGGAACCAACTTCAGAGATTACAATTTTTGCGCCAGCAAGGATTGCTGTTCTAGAACGTTGAGCTGGTGCTACGGTCATGGAATCTACCAATTTCCGATTTTTGCTGCGTTAGCAAAGAGCTAAGCAGCGGCTTCTACGACAGTCAGTGATGGAGCTTGGTTTGCGTGTAGCGAAATAGAGACATCAGAGATAACACTTAGTAGCGTGAGATCTAATGCCTGGCAAATTGAATTCAAAAGTTCAGAAGAAGCTTCTTTCTGTCCACGCTCTACCTCTGAGAGATAGCCCAATGAAACACGTGCGCTCTTTGCAACATCGCGAAGAGTGCGTGCTTGCGAAATTCGCGCTTGGCGCAGGGTGCTGCCAATATGGGTTCGAAGCAGAGTTGCTTCGTTAGCTGGAGTTATTGAAGTCACGAGAGAAGAATACGCGAAAAAGTGGCTAGCGCGCTCTCAATTGTGGCATTTCTTACCGTGGCGCGATCGCCAGAAATCGAAAGTTCTATGGCTACACACTCTTTTTTCGATGCAATTGCAAGCCAGACCGTCCCTGCGCTTTTGCCATATGCCTTGCCTGGCCCGGCTACGCCGGTCGTTGAAATTGCATAATCAGATTTAAAAAGTTGGCGAACGCTCTCGGCCATGGACTTTGCAACTTCCTCAGATACTGCTGTGTACTTTGTAATTGTGCGCTTTGGAACTTCTAACAACTTATTTTTGCTGGCATCGCTATAAGTCGTGATGCCGCCAAGAAAAACTTCTGATGAACCTGCTACCTCTGTTATTGCCGCCCCAAGTCCCCCGCCGGTTAAGGATTCGGCCACACTAACGGTTTTTCCAGATTTAATTAATTGCTTAACAACTGTCGTAGCTAAATCTAAATGTTGCTTCACTTTTGTAGAACCTTTTTAAAGTAGTCGTATCCCGTGGTAATCGTAAGAATAATAGCCACGGCCATGAAGGCATCTCTTGGAATCGATAGCCAAGTTGGGAGTGGCAGGATATAAAAACCAACTCCAAAGCCTTGAAACGCTGCCTTTAATTTTCCGCCTTTACTTGCCGGAATAACGCCATCTCTAATTACAGTTAATCTCAATATTGTTACTGAAATTTCGCGCACCAAAATCAGGATCGTAACCCACCACCACAATTTGCCCTGCATCGAAAGTCCAACCATGGCAGCGCCAATTGCAATTTTATCGGCGACTGGATCTAAGAAAGTCCCAAAACTAGTTATCTGTTTACGAGATCTAGCAATTTTGCCATCGAAGAAATCTGTTAACCCGACTAAGAAAAAACCTGTCCAAGCAATTATGCGCCAGAACGAATCATCGCCACCATTTTTAAAGAGCGCATAACAGCAGAACGGAACTGCTATCAGCCTTGAAATTGTTAAAGAGTTTGGAAGGTTTGGATGTTTCATAGTGGCACCGCAATTAAATCTACGCCAGAAACTTCCGTGACAATGGCATCGACATACTCGCCTACTTTAAATTTCGCGCGACCCTTAATAAATGTTGAACCATCTACCTCTGGGCCTTGATGTTCGGCTCTGCCCTCTTGGCTCTCTTCATCTTCAATTAGGACTCGCACATGTTCGCCGATGCGTTCCTCTGCTCTTTGCATCAAGAATTCATCAACCAACTTAGAGAGCAGTTCGACGCGAGAATTAATTACATCCTGATCAACTTTATCTTCGAGAGTTAGCGCCTCGGTCTTATCTTCATCGGAATAGCCAAAGACGCCAATGGCATCCAGCCTTGCCTGCGACAGGAAGTTAATTAATTCTTCAAACTCCGCATCGGTTTCGCCAGGAAAACCAACAATCACATTTGATCGGATTCCGGCTTGAGGCGCGAGGGCGCGAATTTGACTTATCAGATGTAAGAAAGATTGAGTATCGCCGAATCTACGCATTCTACGAAGAACAGTAGGGCTAGCGTGCTGGAAAGAGAGATCAAAATATGGCAGAACTTTTGGCACTGAAATCATGGCCTGGATTAAAGATGGTCGCATCTCTGCAGGTTGTAGATATGAAAGTCGAATGCGTTCTACACCGGCTATATTTGAAATCTCTGGCAACATATTTTCAAGTACCTGCATATCTCTAAAATCTTTGCCGTACGAAGTTGTGTTCTCACTTACCAAGAAGAGCTCTGAAACTCCTTGATCAGCTAGCCACTTTGCTTCTTCAATTATTTCAACTGGACGCCTTGAAATGAATGCACCTCGGAACATCGGGATGGCGCAGAATGAACAACGTCGATCGCAACCCGATGCAATTTTGAGAGGTGCGATTGGTGTGTTCTCTAAACGCTTGCGTGAAAGCTTCTCAGCTGGTGCAATTAATTTCGCCCGTTCTGCTGGCGCAATCGGAAGCAAAGCTCTGCGATCTTTTGGCGTATGTGCGGCGATAGATCCACCGTTGATTATTGTTTGAAGTCTTAATGAAATATCTTGATAATCATCGAACCCCAGAATCGCATCTGCTTCCGGAAGTGCTTGTGAAAGTTCATTTCCATATCGCTCTGCCATGCAACCGACAGCAACAACCGCTTTTGTCGTTCCATTTCCCTTTAAGGAGTGCGCTTCTAGTAGCGCATCAACTGAATCCTTCTTCGCGCTTTCAATAAAGCCGCAGGTATTTACCAACGCAACTTCTGCAAGCGCCGGATCATCGACAAGCGTCCATCCATCGGCCGAAAGTCGGCCAGCTAGCTCTTCGGAGTCAACTTCATTTCTGGCGCAACCAAGAGTCACAAGCGCGACAGTTCGAGGTTTCTTCTCAATTAAATCTTCGGCGCTCATCTGCGCCATCTTACATTGGGTTAAGTTTTAAGTTGCGATTAACCGTT
>WLJZ01000107.1 GCA_009701525.1 Actinomycetota bacterium | reverse complement strand
TGCTGGTCTTGCTGCTCGTTCAGCAAATGCCGCAGCTGCTGCTGACAAAGTTGCTCCAGTTGCAAAAGATGCAGAACCACTTGCTGACTGGGAGAAAGAACTAATCACAACAGCAGAAACCCCAGCAACAACTACAGAAGCAACAGGAGAATAATTAAATTGGCTTACACAGCAGAAGATGTAAAGAGATTACGCGAAGCAACAGCTGCCGGAATGCTTGATTGCAAGAAGGCACTTGATGAAGCAGATGGCGATTACGACAAGGCCGTTGAAATCATCCGCGTTAAAGGACAAAAAGGCGTTACAAAGCGCGAAGGTCGCACAACATCAAATGGTCTAGTACTTGCTAAGGCCGAAGGCGATGTTGGCGTGATGCTTGAACTTAACTGCGAGACAGACTTCGTTGCTAAGGGCGAGCGCTTCCAAGAGCTTGCTAATGAATTACTTGCACATTTGCTGATCAGTAAAATTGGCGAAATTGCAGAGTTCAGCGCGTCAAAGATGGCAAACGGAAAGACTGTTCAGGAAACTATTGATTTAGGCAACGCAACTCTTGGCGAGAAGATTGAACTTCGCCGCGTTGCAGTTCTTCAAGGTTCTCCAGTCTCACTTTATTTGCACCGCACTAGCCCAGATTTGCCTCCACAAGTTGGAGTTTTGGTTCAACTTGCCAAGGATGCTGCTGAAGCTGGTAAAGATATTGCACAACACATTGCAGCGTTTGCTCCTCAATTTGTTCGCCGCGAAGATATTCCTGCGGAGAGCATTGAGACCGAACGTCGTATCGCCGAAGAGACTGCCCGCGCAGAGGGTAAGCCAGAGGCTTCAATCTCTAAGATTGTTGAAGGTCGCGTTACTGGTTTCGTAAAGGAAGTTAGCTTGCTTGAGCAAGCCTTCGCTAAAGATGCCAAGAAGACCGTCCAACAAATCGCAGATGAGGCAAAGACAGCCGTGTCGGCATTTCACCGATTCCGAGTTGGACAGTAATCTCACCTGGTAGACCGAATTAAGTAGTAGATAAGGAGCACTTAAATATGGCCCGCAAAGGTTATAAGAGAGTGCTCCTTAAACTTTCTGGCGAAGTTTTCGGTGGCGAAAAAGGCATCGGTGTTGATCCTGATGTTGTTCATGATGTTGCAAATCAAATCGCTGATGTAGTTCGTAGCGGCGTTCAAATTGGAATAGTCGTAGGCGGTGGAAATTATTTCCGTGGCGCTGAATTACAACAACGAGGTATGGACCGCGCTCGCGCCGACTATATGGGAATGCTCGGAACAGTTATGAACTGTTTAGCACTTCAAGATTTTCTAGAAAAAGAGGGTATTGATACCCGAGTTCAAACTGCGATAACAATGGGACAAGTTGCTGAGCCATATATCCCGCGTCGCGCAATTCGACACTTAGAAAAGGGTCGAGTGGTAATTTTTGGTGCTGGCGCAGGAATGCCATTCTTTACTACAGATACTGTTGCGGCGCAGCGCGCACTTGAAGTTTCAGCCGAAGCACTTCTACTCGCGAAGAGTGGGGTTGACGGTGTTTATTCTGCAGATCCAAAGAAGGATCCTTCAGCAGTTAAATATCAGAACGTTAGCTTCGATGATGTTCTATCTAAATCTTTAGCAGTAGCAGACGCCGCTGCATTTAGTTTATGTCGTGAGAATAACCTTCCAATTGTTGTATTTGATTTGAAGAGTAAGGGCAATATTGCACGAGCAGTTCGTGGCGATAGCGTCGGAACGTTAGTTTCGTAAGGTTTATTAAAGGGAGATCATGAGCGACATTTCAACAGCACTTAGTGATGCAACTGCGAAGATGAATAAAGCAGTTGAAGTTGCGAAGGAAGATTTCGGTGCAATCCGTACTGGCCGTGCTCATCCAGCTATGTTTGCCAAAATTGTGGTTGATTACTACGGCGCCATGACTCCGCTATCTCAACTCGCATCATTTCAAGTCCCAGAACCACGCATGGCAATTGTTTCACCATTTGATAAAGGTGCATCTGCATCAATCGAGAAGGCAATCCGCGAATCAGATTTGGGTGTAAATCCAGCTTCTGATGGTGGAGTAATTCGAGTTAACTTCCCACAATTAACGGAAGAGCGCCGCAAGGATTACATCAAGGTTGCGCGTACAAAGGCTGAAGAATCCCGAGTATCAATTCGAAATATTCGTCGTACTGCAAAAGAGGCAATGGAGAAGTTAGAGAAAGATGGCCTAGCAGGCAAAGATGATGTTGCACGCGGTGAGAAAGATTTAGAGAAAATAACTTCAGATCACGTGGTAAAAATTGATGAACTTTTGAAGCACAAGGAAGCCGAACTTCTCGAAGTTTAAATCATGGATGACTTTCATTCGCTTAACGAAGCGATAAACGCAAAAGCTGGGCGAAAGCTCGGTCCATCTATTCTGGTTTCAATTGCAATCTTGGCTGTTGTATTTTTAACAATCTCCTTCGTTCAGATTCTCTTCGCAATCTTTGCTTGGATAGCAATTTTACTAGCGGCGCGAGAGTTAACTCGGGCATATAAAGCAGGGGGAGTAGAACTTCCCGAAAATGCCATTGCTTTAGCAATAACTGCCCTACTTGCCGCGGCTTGGTTTGGTCGGGTCTCTGGTCTTGCGGTTGCAACGGCAATTGCAATTCCAAATCTTCTGGTTTACATGTTATTTAAGAATCCTAAAGATTTTGTTAGAAGATCAACTGCTGCGGCATTTGCTATCTTTTATCTTGCATTTCTTGGTGGTTTTATCCTTCTATTAGCCCACGATAAAGATGGCTTATTAAGAATTTTCACATTAGTAGTTCTTGTAAGTTGTAACGATACCTTTGCTTATATTTTCGGTGTTCTTCTAGGCAAACATCCACTTGCACCACACATCAGTCCCAAGAAAACTTGGGAAGGTTTAATTGGTTCAGTAATTGCAACAACAATAGGTTCAGCTTTAGTCTTCCAATTCACCCTTAAGCATGATTGGTGGATCGGGGCGGCAATCGGATTAGTCGCCGTAGTAACTGCAACATGTGGCGACTTGATTGAATCAGCTGTGAAGCGTGATCTTTCAATAAAAGATATGGGAACAATCCTGCCTGGCCACGGTGGAATTCTTGATCGAATTGATTCGGTTTTATTCACTGGCCCTGCTGTCTGGTTCGCCCTCGAGTTCATTGAGCATTTCAATCTATGACCGAAATTAAATTAGTTTTTGATGAGCCAAAACAACGAGTAAAACCACCGGTGCACTTCGCGGACTTAGATCCAGGTGCTCGTAAAACTCGCGCTGTTGAACTAGGGATTCCGGCATTTCGTGCCAATCAAATGGCAGTTCATTTCTTTACCCATTTCAATGATGAGACTGAAACTTGGAGCGATATCCCAAAGGATCTGCGCGAAACTCTGGCGAAAGAGTTTGTGCCTAAGTTAATTACCTTAGTTCGCTCGGTAACAACCGATAGCGGAAAGACCCGAAAAGATTTATGGCGCTTGCACGATGGCGTCTTAGTTGAAAGTGTCTTGATGCGTTACTCAGATCGCACAACAGTTTGTATTTCATCACAAGCTGGTTGCGGTATGAACTGTCCATTCTGCGCTACTGGTCAAGCAGGATTAACTCGCAATTTAACTGCAGGTGAAATCACTGCCCAAGTAGTGGCGGCTGCGAGAATCTGCGCAGCTGGCGAATTACCTGGTGGCGAAACCAGACTTTCAAATGTGGTCTTTATGGGCATGGGCGAGCCAATGGCTAACTACAACTCTGTGATGAGATCAATTAGAAATATCACAACCGCACAACCAGATGGCCTTGGGATTAGTGCGCGTTCAGTAACGCTTTCAACCGTTGGCTTAGTAAATGGAATTGAAAAACTCTGTGATGAAGGAATCCCAGTAACTCTCGCAGTTTCTCTACACACGCCAGATGATGAACTCCGAGACACTCTTGTTCCAATTAACTCGCGCTGGAAAGTTCGTGAAGTTTTAGCGGCCGCCGATAAATATGAAGCCAAGACCGGTCGGCGCTACTCAATTGAATACGCGCTAATTCGTGACATTAATGACCAGGCATGGCGCGCAGATTTATTG
>WLJZ01000106.1 GCA_009701525.1 Actinomycetota bacterium | reverse complement strand
TGGACTTGGTTTAGTTCATTGGGCGAAAACACTTATGCCTGATACCGAAGTTATTGCAGAGCGCCATGAGTTTCGTTCTCCAGATGAAGATCGTGCAGATTTTGTAGCAACCGTAAAACAACAGGCGGGAGCTGCTGGTCTAGGCCGTCGTTCATTGATTAAACGCACGCTTGGTTTAGCGCTTGGAATTTCAGCGCTGACTCCACTTGTTATGTTGCGTGACCTTGGTCCACTGCCAAAGAAAGAGTTAGAGAAAACTTCTTGGAAGACTGGAACTCGCCTTGTTACAGATCCAGGTGACCGTCCAATCCGTCCAGAAGATTTAGAAGTTGGCGCAGTTGCGCAAGTTCTCCCTGAATTAGAACCAGGACATGAACGCCATCTTTCAGATATTGCAAAAGATGCTGTGCTTCTGATCCGCCTTCGCCCAACCGAATTCCAATTAGATGCAGAACGTCTTTCTTGGACCTACGATGGAATTATTGCTTTCTCCAAGATTTGTTCACATATGGGTTGTGCTGTTGCCCTATACGAGCAACAGACAAAGCACCTGCTATGTCCATGTCACCAATCAACTTTCGATGTGACTCGCGCAGCGAAGGTAATCTTTGGACCTGCAGCAAGACCTCTTCCACAACTCGCAATCACAGTTGATGATGAAGGTTACTTAGTTGCACAACAACCATTCAATGAAGCCGTAGGACCTAGCTACTGGGAGCGCTCATCATGAAAAAATCAGAACGCATAGCCGGAAACGTAGCTGGCTACTTAGATGACCGTACTGGCGCAGCTAAGTGGTTACGCAAGAACCTAACCAAAGTATTTCCTGACCACTGGTCTTTCATGCTTGGTGAAATCGTTCTCTACTCATTCATCATTCTTCTTCTATCAGGAACCTTCCTAACTTTCTGGTTTGACCCATCTCAACGTGAAGTTGTTTACGAGGGAAGCTATGAACCTCTACAAAATATAAAGATGTCTGCGGCCTATGCCTCAACACTTCATATTTCATTTGACGTTCGCGGTGGATTATTGATGCGACAAATTCACCACTGGGCAGCGCTAATTTTCATGGCTGGAATGATTGCGCACTTGATGCGCGTCTTCTTTACTGGCGCTTTCCGCAAACCTCGTGAAGCAAACTGGTTAATTGGAATTGGACTCGTAACACTAGGAATTGTTGAAGGCTTCCTTGGTTACTCACTTCCTGATGATCTACTTTCTGGAACCGGAATTCGAATTGCAGAAGCAATTATTCAAGCCCTTCCAGTAGTCGGTTCATACTTGGCCTTCTTTGCATTCGGCGGAGCATTTCCTGGTGAAGCGTTTATTCCAAGAATATTTACCGTTCACGTATTGCTCCTCCCAGGTATTTTCTTAGCTCTAATTACCGTGCACTTAATGTTGGTTTGGTATCAGAAGCACACCCAATACCCAGGTCCTGGTCGCACCGAGAAAAATGTTGTTGGCTATCCATTAATGCCTATCTACATGGCTAAAGCTGGCGGCTTCTTCTTTATCGTCTTTGGCGTAACTGCAATCCTTGGCGCAGTCGCATCGATTAACCCGATCTGGCTTTACGGGCCTTACAACCCCGGGCAGATCTCTGCCGGTTCGCAACCCGACTTCTACATGGGTTGGCTCGATGGTTTAGTTCGAATGGCTCCCCCAATTGAGACCCACGCATTTGGTCACACAATTTCTTGGAACATTTTGATTCCAGGTTTGATCATTCCCGGAATTCTCTTTACAGGAATGGCGCTCTATCCATTTATTGAATCTTGGATGACTGGCGATAAGCGCGAACATCACCTACTAGATCGACCACGCAATAATCCAAACCGCACAGCACTTGGTGCCATGTCACTTGCATTCATTCTTGTTGTTCTAATTAATGGTGGAAATGACATTATCGCAACGCATTTCGCGCTAACGATTAATCAGATTATGTGGTTTACAAGAATTGGTGTCCTAGTTATTCCCCCTTTGACCTTTGTAATCACCAAACGCATCTGCCTCTCACTTCAGAGAGCCGATCGTGAAAAGGTATTACATGGTCGCGAAACTGGACGTCTAGTGATGCTTCCACATGGCGAGTTTGTTGAAGTTCATGAAGAGTTAACAGCAGCTGAGAAGTTCACTTTGACTCAGCACGAACAACCAGCCGCTCTTGAAGTTCCTGCATCTGATTCAAATGGTGTGCTAAACCCACAAGGTTTAAAAGGAAAACTCCGCGCACGTTTTAGCCAGGCACATGTTGAACAAATTCCAGCGCCAACCGAAAGTGAAGCTAAGGCGCTCGAAGGCGGACACCACTAGTTTCAATTAGACTCCCTCGATGGAGTTTATGGCGACCGCACGCGATTGGATCACAACAGGTCCTTTAGTTCTCTTCTTCTTTCTAGCTGGAATAGAACTGCGTGCTGAGTTACTAGATGGCGCATTTAGAAAGCGTTTCTCTTTTCTAATTCCTTTTGCTGCAGCCATGGGCGGCATGATCGCGCCAGCGCTAATTTATTTCTTAATTGCAAAGAATACTTCTGCGCCCGAATCAGCATGGGGCGTTCCAATGGCTACCGATCTGCCATTAGCGCTGCTGGCACTTTCGCTTCTGGCTAAGAGCGTTTCAAATCGAATTCGTGGCTTCTTGCTTGCACTAGCTATTGCAGATGACCTTGGTTCAATTCTCGTTGTAGCAGTTGTTTACCACCACCACATTGAAGTTGTCCGGCTAGTGATAAGCGCTTTGCTGCTTCTCCTCTTCTGGAAAATAGCTCCACGCTTTCCGATTGTTGCCGTACTTATCGGTCTATTAACTTGGGGCGTTTTTAAAGAGAGCGGAATACATCCAACAGTTATCGGAGTCTTATTGGGTCTTGCCATAAATCACAACGAATCACAGTGGTTAGTGAAGAGACTTACACCGGTGATTAATTACCTTGTAATTCCGGCATTTATTGTGACCACGCTATGGATACCTTGGAAGATTTCAACTGCCCTGATCTTTAGCCCAGTAGTTCTGGGACTCGTTATCGCCAGATTAATCGGAAAGCCACTTGGAATATGGCTCTTTGCAACGATTGCCATGAAGACAATGGGTCATAAAGTTATATCTGGAAAAGATTTATTCTTAGTAGGCACTCTTGGAACAATTGGCCTATCTGTATCAATGCTCTTTGCAAATCTCGCAGAGCTGGGTTCCAATTTGAATGGCGTTCTTTTAGGGACCTTAATTACGCTGCCAGCAGCGCTGGTTCTAATTCTTCTTAGTGCGCAGCTGCTGAGGGCTTCTCGTATTCAAGAACGAAACCAAGAATACTAATTAGCAATCCACCGACCGCAATAAGCGTTAGCCACCAACCAACTAGAAGCCCAACACCTGCAAGCACCATTGTGAATGCCAGTGGAAGTGGCCACCATGAATGTGGTGAATAGAAACCAAGTTCTCCAGCTGAGTCAGAGATTTCTGCGCTTGCGTTATCTTCTGGAAGTACATTTCCAAGTCGCTTATTAGTGAACCAGAGATAGAAACCGACTAGCGCTGCTAGTCCCCCTGATAAACCAATTGCAGTAATACCAACAGCTTCGCCGCCAACAAGCCAGTAGATAACGGTCATCATTGCGTAAAAAATTGCTAGGCCAACAAAGAGAATCCAACCTGTTTTCATGCTTAGTGACCTTCTGTCTTAATGTGTGGATAGTGCAGATCGAAAGCTGGACGCTCACTTCGGATGCGTGGCATTGAAGTGAAGTTGTGACGTGGTGGTGGGCAAGATGTTGCCCATTCAAGTGATGCGCCATAACCCCAAGGATCATCGACGCCAACTAGAGGTGATTTTCTAGTAATCCAAACATTTACAAAGAATGGAATCATTGAAAGTGCCAACAGCGTTGAACCAACTGTTGAAATCATATTCATATTTGTGAAGCCATCAGTGGCAAGATAATCAGAGTAGCGACGTGGCATGCCCTTAATTCCTAGCCAGTGTTGGATTAAGAATGTTAAATGGAACCCGAAGAAGGTCATCCAAAAGTGAATCTTGCCTAATCTTTCGTTAAGCATCTTTCCGGTCATCTTTGGCCACCAG
>WLJZ01000105.1 GCA_009701525.1 Actinomycetota bacterium | reverse complement strand
GATTGGCTCTTTTACTTTAAGAATTAAATCGGCTTTAGCCCAAACTTCATCGGCGGTAGAAATAATTGTTGCGCCAGCGGCTACGTAATCTGCATCAGTAATTGATGATCCAACACCTGCGCTGGTCTCTACCAAAACTGTATGTCCTGCTTTTACGAGGGCATGAACTCCTGGCGGAGTAGCTGAAACACGAAATTCATTATTCTTAATCTCTTTAGGAACGCCAATAATCATGCGGATAGGTTACTCGCTAAAAAGTGCGGCACAGACCTTTGGATGTAGCTCCTTTCGCATTGTGGCAAAACTCTCAGCGGGCCAACCGGCTAGATATACGCGGCGAAGCAGCAAGGCCAGTGGGTATTTAGGGTCATCACGTAAAGCTTGTTCGAGTGCAGCTAAGGCCAGATCGCAATCGCCTTTCTCATAACTAACCGCAGAGTAGAGAGCTGCTATCGGCGCTAAGTATCCAGCGGGTGCGATTTGTAGCAACCAGCGCCACATATTAAATAGATGTTCGATGTTCTCGCTATCGGTGATTCCCATTGCATAATCGCGAACCTGCAAATCATCTAGTCGAACCAGAACAAGTGCAATTAAAGCTTTATCTTTACACCTTCCATCTTTAATAAAACTAGCAAGTAAATCATTAAAAGCTAAGGCGCCCGCACGTTGCATCGTTGCGAAATCACCGAATTCATAATCAATTTCTGTAACTACGCCAATTAATTCGCTGAGTTCAACATCTAGCAGTTCGGCCATTTTATTATCCATTCGCTTTAGGTTTAATTGAGATATTTGGAAGGAGCTGGTGTAACTCTGATTTGAGTGTAAATATCTTGAATAATTGCGCCACCGCTTACAGCGCTTTTTACTCCCGAAGCCATCCAATTTCCGCTCCATGAAATCCGAAGATGGCTCGTAAAGAATCCGCTTGATTTATAGATATGAGTAATGCTCTGGTTTGGGTATGGCCCGCCTCTATTTGAAGTACTAAGCGTTTGGCCATCACCAAAATCCCAGAAATATGTCGGTGATAAATACACAGTGATTGGAACCCCGAGCATTACGACAGATGTTTTAAAGATTGGCGGGGTGGTTGTCCAGAAATTAACTGGAACCTGCACTAATGCGCCACTTGCTGGTTGGTAGTAAATATCTTTCATGGGAATTAACTGCGCTAATTGATCTGATAGCGATAATTTCACAACAGGTTTTGGGGTGTACTTCTTCGTGACAATGACTCTTGGCTTTGGCGAAGAGGTAAGTGTTGGCTTTGGTCTAGGCGTGTAGGGGCGAGGTTTCCAAGTTCTTGTGGGAATTGGTTTTGGCGTTGCGCTGCTTCCATTCCGCTTTGCGGTGATAATCAATTTGCCACTCTTGGGATCGGTATAAACCTTTACACATACCTTGGTATTGCAATTTGGGGCCGCACTCGCGGGAGTAGCAAAAAGCAGAAGTAGGAAGACAATTAGAAGAGGCACTTGCGAAAGATAGGACCGTGCGCAAAGTTGGCTGGCCCCAACAATTTCAAATTGTGGAAAGTAATGGACTGTGTAAACCTAGAGTCGTGGCACATAGAGATGGCGATGGTTGGGTCGAATGCGAATGTGGCAATCGACATTGGGGCTTAAATGGTGCCGCTGGTTTGCTACTTGTGCGCGATAAAACAATCTTGATGCAACATCGAGCACCTTGGGTTCACAATGGAGACACTTGGGGTATTCCTGGCGGTGCGCGTGATTCACATGAAACTCCAACGCAGGCCGCGCTTCGCGAAGCACATGAAGAAATTGGAATTCATACAAATTTAGTTGAACCGCTAGAGATATTTAATGATGAGCACAATGGTTGGTCTTATGACACCGTTATTTCAAAGGCCCACAAAGATTTGATTGCGCATGAACAAAATGATGAATCACTGCAAGTCGAATGGGTTGAATTCGAGAAGGTATCAGCTAAGAATTTACATCCAAGTTTTGCAAAGACCTGGCCGGCCTTACTTGCCCGCCTCGAGATAATCTTTATTTAACCGCTTTAGCGATTCTCGAATCACTGCGCCATCACTTGTGCGCCAGAACGGCGGCATCGAATTTAATAAGACCGAGCCATATCGTTTGGTAACAATTCTTGAATCCAGAATTGCAACTACTCCTCGATCATCAATTGATCTAATTAAACGACCAGTTCCCTGTGCTAATAAAAGTGCGGCACGTGGCAGTGAAACTTGCATAAATCCACTTCCACCAGCAGCGTCGGCCTCAGCGGCTCGCGCACTCATAACTGGTTCATCAGGTCTTGGAAATGGAATTCGATCTATTGCAACAAGTGTGCAAGCCGGGCCTGGAACATCGATTCCCTGCCAAAGTGAAATTGTTCCAAGCAGAATTGATTTCGGATCCTTTGCAAATCTCTCAACCAGGGTTCCAACGCTATCGCCTCGCTTCTGCGTGATGATCGGAATCTCTAGCTCTGCTAATACTTTTCGCAAATATTCATCGGCCATCTCAACACCGCGCCAAGATGAGAAGAGCGCAAGGGTTCGACCACCGGCAGCATCAATTAGTTCGGCTAATTCAGTTAACGCCTCTTTACTTGGGCCATCTCGGCCAGGTTCTGGAATATGTCTTGGCAGATAAAGCGCACCTTGCTTTGCAAAATCAAATGGCGATCCAACATCCAACATCTGAACATTTGCCGGATCAATCTCGCCAGCTTCAAATTCATCTTCTGAGTCTTCATCAATCGAACTTCCCACAACAAATCCAATTGATTTAGCGATTGAATCAAAGGAGTTGCCGACAGAGAGCGTTGCACTAGTAGCGATAACGGGAGTCTCTGTTAATAAATTAGCGCGCAATACTTGAGATACAGATAGCGGAGCTAGATATAGCGTGGAATAAGTTGGTTCAAACCACATAACTTGGTGGCCACTTGGTTTTAACATCTTGGTTGCAGTTTGTTGCACTTCGTTTGTTGCGCCCTTTACTCGCGCCCGTTCGGCCATTGAATCTGGATCTATGACATCAGAATCGGCATTTATAAGTGCGACTACCGCGGCTGATGCCTCTTTGACTTTGCGAATCGGTGCTTCTAAATGCGCCGGTAGTTCGGGCAGACGCCCAGCTTTTGTTGGATCATTTCGAACGTCAGCAGCAAAATCATTCAGAGCTTCGGCAAAATTATCTGCCGCTTTTGCAAACGCATCCGATGCTTTTCCGGGAAGATGTTTCTTCGCCATCTTTGCAGCACGTTCAACTCTTGCCGCAGTTAGCTCTTCGGTAACTGCTTGGGTTGTGCGATCCATAAATTCATGTGCCTCATCCAAAATTACCGCATCTCGCTCAGGCAAAATCGGATGCGAATCCACAATTTCAATTGCGAGCAAGGTGTGATTTGTTACGACTACATCTGCGGTCTGGGCTTTTGCTTTTGCATTAACAGCGAAACATTGTGAGCCATATGCGCAATCATCTTTTCCAATGCATTCGCGCCCCGAAACGGAATTGGCATACCAAACTCTGCGATCTACATCAGGGGCATCATCACGGTCGCCACTAATACCAGGGGTTGTGGCCCAAGCTCGAAGTCGCTTTGCATCTTTCTCTAGAACGCCAATTTCCAATAAAACTTCCCCATCAGGATCAGCCTCGGCGCTATTCATTTTCTGTAAACATAAATAGTTTCCAACGCCTTTATAGACCGCAAAAGAAAGTTCACGCCCAAGCTCTTTTTCAAGTGCGCCTTTGATTCGCGGCAAATCACGTTCTACTAATTGCCGTTGCAGGGCCAAGGTTGCGGTCGCAACTAAAACTTTTTTTCCGTGCACTAACGCAGGCACTAAATACGCAAGAGATTTTCCGGTACCAGTGCCAGCTTGAACTAAGAGATGATGGCGATCAGCTAACGCATTTGCAACAGCTTCTGCCATTTCAATCTGGCCTTCGCGAGGTTGGCCCCCAATTGCCTCAACTGCAGCATCTAGGGCTTTGCGCATTTTCTCAATCATTCTTTAACCACCTGCGAACCTTATCGGCCAACACCGACGTTATTTGAGGTAATGCTCGGTTTCCACAAAACGCACGGTTCGAGATTTTCCGCGCATAACTAAGGATTGGCTAACTGCCCCATAATCTGAATATTTAACGCCCTTTAATAATTC
>WLJZ01000104.1 GCA_009701525.1 Actinomycetota bacterium | reverse complement strand
CGGAAACAATATGACAGCATCGTTGATCGTTTCGATCCCAACGCTTCTGGTCTATATGTTCCTTGGCCGCTACTTCTTGCGCGGTCTGCTCTCTGGTTCCTTAAAGGGTTAAGTAAAAAACTTAAAGAACGCCATATTTCGCAAAGGCGGCGCTGGGGGACATTCCCTCTTTAACTGCCTTGCGGAATAGGTTCTCACCGGAATTCTTCTCAATAACCGCTTCAACAACTGCGTCAATAGCTTTTACCGGAATAATCGTTACACCATCGCTATCGCCAACAATTAGATCACCTGGATTAATTGCAACGCCATCGATTTCACATGGCACATTGTGCTCCACAACTTCGTAGCGACCATTTATATCTACCGGCAGAGTTCCGGTAGCAAATACTTTAAAACCCATCGCATCGGTACGAGATAGGTCGCGAGTTGGACCATCTGTCAGAGCGCCTGCAACGCCTTTAAATGCACATGCAGTTGAAAGTAGCTCGCCCCAAAGCGCAGCAAGTCCAGTGCGATTTGTTGGGGTTACATAAACCTGATCTTTGCCAACTGCATCTAAAGCTTTTAGTAATCCGATATATGGAACATCGGGGAAAGCGTTAACAATTTCAAGGCGGACCGGGAAGGCATATCCCATCATGATTCCAGAGCCGGAGATCATATTGATATCTTCATTTAATACTTGGCGGCCATAACCTAATTTATCTAAACAGTCAGAAGCTAGGGCAGAGGTAAATATTTTGCGAAGTTCGACTAGATCATGTGCCACGTTAGTTCCCCCAGTGTTTAGCGATTTTTTCCTTTAAGAATTCTGCACTATCGATCATATTTTGCATGCCATCGACACCATCTTCGATGCTGACCCAGCCATTGAAACCAACGCTCTTAAGTGTTGTAAAAATTGCATCGTAATCATTTAAACCTTGGCCAATAACTCCGTGTTTGAAGAATGAGACATAACCAGCGCTGCCACCTTCTTGTTTGCGAAGCTCCTCAATGCTGCCACCAGCAAGGTGTCGATCACTAGCCCCAACCGTTAGAACGCGGTGCTTTACTTTCTCTAATAATTCAAGTGGTTCTTCGCCTGCTGCAATCGCATTTGAAGGATCAAATTGCACTCCAAAACGTGGTGAATCAATCCGCGAAACCAAATCAACAAAGACATCCATCATCTGAGCAAACTCTGGTTCAGTCCAGAAATCATCCTTATAGTGATTTTCGATAACCAAAATCATGTCTAACTTCTCGGCTTCAACTAAGCATTTCTCAATTGAGTCAACGACATAACCCATACCCTCTTCGCGAGTAATATCTTTGCGGCGTTGGCCAGATAGGACTCGACAATATTTTGCGCCAAGTTCGGCTGACATTCGAATGCTATGGATCTCGTGATCAACTTGTTTCTGGCGAAGCTGCGGATCTGGAATTGTGAAGTCAGGAGAGCAGCACATCATCGGAATAACCATTCCCGTGGCTTCAACATACTTGCGAATCTTTGGCCAATTCGCCTCGTCTTTGAAATCTGCGAAGTTGTTATACATCTCAAGGCCTTCGATACCCATCGCTTGGGACATATCGATCCACTCGTAAATACTTAATTTACCGGGTTCAACTAAATCGCGGATCCAACCTTTTGGAAATGCGGCAATCTTTGGTTTTGCACTCATCCTAATTTCTCCGGATTTCTTCCGATGATCGAGAACTGCTCTAATTCAACAACAGAACCCGTAAATGGTTTTGATTCATCGCCGAGCCAATAAATTGCAGCCTCTGCCATCTGTTCTGGTGTTGTCATCGCACCAAAAGGAATATCAGTTTTCGATAAGGTCTTGGGCCAGCCAGGTTTTGCGCCAGCAGCAAGCTTGTCGCGCTCTTCACGTTCGGTTAGAACCCAACCAGGATTGATTTGATTAACGCGCACACCATGAACGCCATTTGCATTTGCAAGATTTCGAGTCATCGTCTGCATCCCACCTTTGCTGATGCTGTAGGCAAGCAACTTTGATTCACCGGCATAGGCATTGATGGAGCCAATATTTAACACTGCTCCGCCGCTCTTTTTAAGCTCTTCAAAGGCGGCCTTTATTAAGAACAGTGGCGCAGTTAGATTTACTTGAATCATCGCGCGGAAGTGCTCGATCTCTTGATCTGAAATATTTGTACCACCAAAGATTGCAGCGTTATTTACTAGTCCATCGATTTTGCCAAAGGCTTTAACTGCGCTGTCAACAATAATCTTTGGCGCATCATCTTTTGTTAAATCTGCGATACAGAGAACGGCGTTAGCGCCAAGGCGTTCGACGGTTGCCTTGCCCTCAGCCTCATTTATTCCGTGTACCAATACTTTTGCACCTTCGCGGATAGCAGCAGTAGCGATAGCAGCGCCGATTCCAGAGGTACCACCTGTAACGATTATTGCTTTATCTTTTAGGCGCATATTAAGCCGGCTTAATTACAGATTTAATAAATTCACCAGAGTGCATCTTCGAAAAGGCAGTTTCCCATTGTTCAATTGGGAAAGTTCCACCAAGTACTGGCGCCAAATCTAATTTTCCGGTGCCAAGCATGCGAAGTACGCGCTCCCACATTGGCCAGTTGTGGCTAAAGGATCCTTCAAGTCGCACATTCTTCTGCACTAATTGATCAAGTGAAAAGTTAACAGGTTGTGGACCCCAGCCGACCTTTGATATCCAACCATTTGGCCGAATAACATCGAGTGCAATTTTCAAAGTTGCAGAGACTCCGGCGGCATCAACAACACCATCAGCGCCAAGCCCATCGACTTCCATCGCCCAATCTTTAACATCTCCGATTACAACTTCACAGCCATATTTCTTAGCAACTTCAAGTCGTGCTTTATCGCGTTCTAATCCAACGATTGCAACATCTGCGCCAGCGAGTTTGGCCATTGCGCCAGATAAAATTCCGATTGGTCCCGGACCTAAAATCACAATGCGATCACCAGGGCGAACATGTCCAGGTGCGATGGTTGCAGAGTATGCAACTGAACACGGTTCGGTCATTGATGCGTGATCAAATGAGACGTTATCTGGAACCTTATGAAGCAAGCGGGCCGCGACTTTGGCATATCTAGTCATTGCGCCATTTACACCGTAGCCAAAGCCTTTGCGACTTGGATCTAAGTTATATAAACCTTGGCGCGACATTGCACCTGACATATCTACTACAGCTGCGGTCTCACTGACGATGCGATCGCCTTCGTGCCAGCGGCCATCAGCCACAACGTTCTTACCTAGTTCAACGATATGACCGCCAAATTCGTGCCCTAAAACAACTGGGTAATTAACGGGCCAGGAGTTGGTGCCCTCCCATTGGTGTAAATCAGATCCGCAGACACTGGCCGCCTCGACTTGAACAATTACATCGTTATCGCCGCAAACTGGGCGATCAACTTCTCGAACTTCAACGCTATGTGGTTCGGATGAAAAGTTAACGACTGCTGCCGACTTCAATTATTTTTCTCCCTTAACTTTTACATCACCAAAGCCATGAACAGCTTCACAAATTTTGCGAAGAACTTCTTCAACATTTCCGGCGCCCTGACTAAATGAATCTGCATCGATTGCAAGTGGCGCACCAATTACAACAAGGGGAGCGCCATATGAAGGACATGCGATTGCTTGTTCAAGTGATAATCCACCAACTGCTTGAACCGGAACGCTTACTGCATCTACAACTTCGCGTAATTGATCGAGTGGATTGTTCCAAGGTTTACCTGCAGCGGCGAGGCCACGGCGTTCGTCATAACCAATATGGTGAATAACCATGTCGCAACCAAGTTCTTCTAATTCACGTGCACCTTGAACCATATCCGGACAACCTAAATTGTCGCCCATAACTTTTACGCCATAATCTTTTCCGGCCTGCACAACACATTTAATAGTTTCTGGATGCGATCTCGCCATTACAACAACATGCGTTGCCCCAGCTTTCGCCATCATCTCGGCTTCAAGGTATCCGCCATCCATAGTTTTTAAATCGGCAATGATCGGATGATTTGGAAATTCTTTGCGTAGCGCTCTAACTCCATGTAAGCCTTCAGCCAGAATAAGTGGCGTTCCGGCTTCTAACCAGTCAACACCGGCTCTGACAGCGGTGTGAGCCATTTCTAGCGCTTCTTTAATATCGGTTAGGTCGAGTGATACTTGAACAATTGGTTTCATGTTTGAAGTTTAGTTCAAAT
>WLJZ01000103.1 GCA_009701525.1 Actinomycetota bacterium | reverse complement strand
TAAGGAGTGGTTCAAGCTCTTCTGGTGGTCGATTTAAATTTTGATTCGATAAGAGCCAGATTGTTAAAACCTCGACGCTCGACTCTTCACACCAATCTAGTAAATCAATAATTTTCTCAGCACCGGCTTTGTGGCCACGTGAAGTTGAGGTATCGCCATCGACTGAAGGATTTGCCTTCGACCATCTGCGATTGCCATCCAGAATTACCCCGACATGTCGAGGGGTCTGCGTAAAATCTAACTTTGTAAAAAGTCGACGCTCATAAAGAGGGTATAAAACCGATTTAATTGCTGGCTTTAAAAATTTCTTTAAGAGGTTGGCCACGAGATTTGTGCTCGACTTAGGCTAGAGCTTTAAATTCTTTAAGAGCTCTGCGTTCGGCTACAAAAGAAGCGATAGGCAGAGTTCCTGCAAGGATAAGAAAGATTGTGCTCTTTAGCGATTTACCTGCTTTGAGGCAGTAATGAAATGCTGCTAAAACATATATCGGGTAAGTAAAACCATGGAGCAATGAGATCCAACTTAGATATTCGTAAGCACCTTTAAAAATTAAGTAATGGGTTGGAACATTTACAAACCATAGAAGAAGTGACATAACTCCGGCATAAATAGCCATAATTCGGAAGCGAATCATCGCGCCATTTAGGGCGGCCTGACGTGGATTTAGCGTGCTCATATCGCAACTTTAGCGCCACTTTGGCGCTCTTTCATCGAATTATAAAAAGGCGCGAGAAGAACTAGTAGCGCCATGAGCCACCAGACAAATACATAAGAGACGTGCTGCCAATAATTTCCAGCGACCACCGATTTGAGTTGTGGCGCAGCAATTCTGGTTGTAAAAATCTCTTCACCCAAATTCGTAGATTCTGAGGTTGCAATTATGTAGCCGTCGAAAAGCGCTAAATCGGTCTCTGCTACTACAAGGGCTGGATCAATTCTAGAAATTTCATCGGCCGCTGCCTTTGCAGTATCTGAAGTCTGTCTTGGATAGAGCCGACCATTAATTTTTAATACTCCAATTAACTCCTGATTTTCTAAGCTGGCAACTCCGCGAACAATTAATATTCCGCGCTTGCCAGAAAGTTCTAGAATTCGAACTTCTAAATCAGCAGTAGAAGAATTTTTCTTGCCAAGTAATTTCTGTTCTGGCGCAGTAAAGGTCTTTACATATTTTCCAGAAACACTTACTAATCTATTAATAGATTCTGGCTCCAAATTAGAATCCGCGCTAGCAATATCCTCAAGGTTTGTTCTAGCTGCATCTGGCAGAGTTTTATTAACTGCTTTCACATCTTGCGCGCGGTTTAACTGCCAATTTCCGAGACCAATAAAAGTTATAGATAGGAGAAGAGCCACTAAAAGTTGGGCGAAAAAACCTTTACTTCTCTTCATCACGGTCGGATAGCTTTTTATATCTGCGATAGAAATTCCAGAGAAGTAGCGCCACTGCCGAGCAGAGGATAATCATTGTTATCGAGCCAGCTAAGCCGACTTCTATGGTTGTTCTACCGTTCATGTGCAGATTGTATTGAGATTACATAGACTTGCACGCATGACCGAGCCGTATAAAGGCGACCCATACCTAGAGAATAGATATGGCCTTAGCCATAGCCGTTTTCCAAAATGGCTTGTTACTGCCCTGGTCTTTGCGATTATCGGCAGCGGTTGGTTGGCATGGTCAGCAAATCATTATTCAAATCCAGAAATTAGATCAACGCTTATTTCATTTCGAGAGATTGATTCCAAGAGTATTGAGATTCGCTACTCACTTGAGATTGCAAATCCAGGAATTGCAATTATCTGCCGACTCAGCGCCCGTGATTATGGGTTAAATGTTGTGGGGCAGATTGATGACCAGATCCCACTGGGGCGTTCAAAGTTGACTCGAGTAGTTCAAATTCCCACCCGCCTTGCCGCGGTCAACGCTCAGATTGAATCTTGTACATCTGCTTAACTGATAAATAAGTTGTAAACTCCTCGCCTTATGGCTATCGAACCTACACAAACTTGGTTAACCCAAGAAGCTGCTGACCGCTTAGCTGCTGAGTTAGCAGAACTTGAAGGTCCACGTCGCGCAGACATTGTTAAGAAGATCGAGGCTGCCCGCGCTGAAGGTGACTTAAAAGAGAATGGTGGCTATCACGCAGCAAAGGATGAGCAAGGTAAGACTGAAGCAAGAATTCGCCAACTAAAGCACATGTTAGAAAATGCTCACATCGGAAATCCACCTGCAGGTGAATCTGGAGTTGTTGGTCTTGGAATGCTTATCACCGTAGATATTGCTGGCGATGAAATGAAATTCCTTCTTGGTTCACGCGAGATTGCTAGCGGTGATGTCGACGTTTACAGTGAAAAATCACCACTTGGTGCAGCCGTTCTCGGCGCAAAGATTGGTGACACTGTTACCTACACAGCGCCTAATGGACGTGAAATCAGCGTTGCGGTGTTAGAAGCCCAGAACTTCTTCTAATTTACTTACTAACCCTTACATATTTGCGCACGCTAATTGGTGCGAAGATCGCAACAAGTAAGACCATATAAATCAGCGACATCAGAATTGGATTCTGACTTGGCCAAGAATTTGCTGTTGCACCAAAGATATTTTCAGTACCAAATAATTGACGACAAGCCGCGACCATAGTCGAGACCGGATTCCATTCCGCAAAATATTGCAGAACTTTTGGCATTCCAGTTGTTGGAGCGAAAGCATTTGATAAGAAAGTAAGTGGGAATACCGTCATGAAAACTAAGTTCTGTGCCACTCGCTCTTCGCGAACTGAAAGCCCAATCAATACGCCGATCCAAGACATTGAGTAACCAAAAGCAAGGAGGAATAAGAATCCAAGAAAAATTTTGACAGGTCCACTACTAGGGCGCCAGCCAACTAGAAATCCAACTAATCCCATAACAATAAGCGTCACAACATTTTGCAGAGTATCACCAACAGTGCGCCCGATTACTACTGCAGATCTAGAGATTGGCAAGGATCTAAATCGATCAATCAAGCCCTTCTGCATATCAGCGGCCAACCCCACTGCAGTAGCAGCAAGAGTAAAAGCAACTGTTTGAACGAAGATTCCAGGCATTAAGAGTTGGACATAGCCACCATCAACGCCAGAATCAATTGCGCCACCGAAAACATAACGGAACAAAAGTACGAACATCGCAGGTTGGATAGTTGCGAAGATTAAAACTTCAGGAATTCGAATCATCTGAAGCAATTGACGCTTCGTTATGACTAAGAAATCACTTACGCTTTGCAACATTTGATCCTCCTTCTACAACTACTTCTGCAACGTGGCCGGTTAGCGCAATAAACACATCATCTAGCGAAGGTCGCTTTAGCCCGATATCTAGCGGATGAATTTTGGCATCATCTAGAAGTCTCAAGACTTGGATAAGAGAGGCGCTGCCATTACTTACCGGAGCTGAAATCTTACGAATTCCATTATCAACCGTGGGTTTAATACCTGCGACTTGTTCAACTAATTTTGTGGCTTCTGCAATTTGATTGGCTTCGACAGTAATTTCCAAGCGCTCCCCACCAACTTGATTCTTCAATTCATCGGCAGTACCGCGAGCGATAACTTTTCCAGTATCAATTACCGCAATTGAATCTGCTAAGTGATCTGCCTCTTCTAAATATTGGGTGGTAAGCAGAAGCGTTACGCCGCCTTTAACGAGTTCATCGATAACTTCCCACATCTCCATGCGACCACGTGGGTCTAATCCTGTAGTTGGTTCATCTAGGAATAAAACTTTTGGTTTAACAATTAAAGAAGCTGCTAAATCAAGGCGTCTGCGCATACCGCCGGAGTAAGTTCTAATAGGCCTCTTTGCTGCATCAGTTAGTGAGAATTTTTCTAGTAACTCTTGCGCACGTTTTTTCGCTGCATTTGAATTTAAATGATAGAGCCGACCGAACATTGTTAAGTTATCCCAGCCAGTTAAAGTCTCATCAAGCGCGGCATATTGCCCAGATAAACCAATAACTTTTCGAACTTCATCTGGATGTTTTAGAACATCAATTCCGGCGACAGTTGCACTTCCAGAATCTGGAGTTAGAAGCGTTGCAAGAACTCGAACAGTCGTTGTCTTTCCCGCGCCATTTGGTCCAAGTAGTCCAAGAACGGTGCCCTCTTCAACATCAAGGCTCAAGCCATCAAGGGCCTTAACCTCGCCATCTCGGTATGACTTAACTAACTCCTGCGCAACAATGCT
>WLJZ01000102.1 GCA_009701525.1 Actinomycetota bacterium | reverse complement strand
TTGACATTCTTTCGGTTCCGCCCAAGACCTACGAGAATGCAGCGCGCGAGTTAGCGATTTTCGCTTTCGCAAAGACTCCAAGCAAATACAAATTTGATGGCTCCTCTAATTTCTTAGATCCAAAATCTGTAAACGAAGATTTCCGCAAGAAGACTCGTGAATCAAAGAAAACTACCTGGGAGCGAACAACTCTTCGGTATGTAGATGGTAAGTCCGAACCAGCAATTGTTGTCGGCCATGATTTAACGATTAGCGGTGCAGGCAAATATGAATTTTATGTTCTATTCAGCCTTGCCCAGCAGATGCGAACGATGTCATTGATTCTAAATTACCTCTGGCTTACTGGAATTGCCCTCACCTTCCTTATCGGTTTAGTAACCTTCTTTGTTCTTCGCAGATTGATCTCGCCAATTCGAGATGCGGCAAGAGTTGCCGAAGAGTTAACTGCAGGAAATCTTGATCTGCGTATGGATATTCAAGGCGAGGATGAAATCGCGAGTTTGGGATATAGCTTCAATGAAATGGCAGTTTCACTTCAGCAACAAATTTCTAGACTTGAAAACCTATCAAAGCTACAGCAACGATTCGTCTCTGATGTGTCCCATGAACTTCGCACACCACTAACAACAATTCGAATGGCATCACAGGTTATTTATGCCGCACGCGATAGTTTTGAAACAACCGTAAGTCGTAGCGCAGAACTCTTGATTTCACAGATTGAACGTTTCGAATCTCTGCTTACTGATTTACTTGAGGTAAGTCGCTTCGATGCCCAGGCTGCAGTCCTTGAGATTGAAGAGACCGATATAACTGCACTTGTAAAAGAGACAATTGATTATCTACACCCAAGTCAAGATCGAATAATTCATCTCATTGCTCCAGAGAAACCGGTATTTGTTGATGTAGATCCACGGCGAATTAAACGCATTCTTCGAAATTTAATTGCTAACGCCGTTGATCATCGCGAGGATAAAGAGATAGATGTGCGAATAGAAGAGACTGAGAATGAAGTATCAGTTGGAGTTCGCGACTATGGAGTTGGCTTTAACTACACCGATAAGAAATTACTTTTCGAGCGTTTTTGGCGGGCAGATAGTTCACGTGCCAGATCTACAGGAGGAACTGGCCTCGGTCTTTCAATCGCGCTAGAAGATGCAAAACTTCATCAAGGTGATATCGATGTTTGGGGCGAACGCGGCCAGGGAGCACATTTCGTATTAACTGTTCCTAAATTTGCAGGTGGATCAATTCAATCAAGACCTATTCCTGCACAGCCAGAATAAGTAAACAAGGCGCAATTAAATAGATATTTAAATTAATTATCTAGAAATACTGGCTCAATGAAAGTTTTTTCAGAGCTGACAAACCTTATTTTTCAAAGAAAATGTGCCATCTGCTCAGAGATCAATACTCAGTTAAGTTTAGAGTTAGGAATTTGTTCACTATGCTCGCGGGGGCTGCAGTCGCGCAGGAATATTGTTAATCGAGGCTCCTTAAGAATTTTTGCTGGAAGCGAATTTTCGCCAAAAATTTCTCATATTATTCTTGCCGCCAAAGAGGAGAATAATAAATTCGCAAGGGCTATCCTCGCTGAGTATTTAACTACGGCGCTAAATTTAGCAACGTCGGCAGAGAAGATTGTCCTTATCCCAATTCCATCGCGCAAAGCTGCCGATAGAAAACGTGGGTTTGCTCATGTAATTAAATTGATTAATTGTTTAGAAGATCGCAATCGAGATCGGCAATTTATAGTTATTGATGCGCTGCGCCATACAAGGAAAATCAAGGACCAATCAACCTTAAATATCAATGAGAGAGAGCTAAATATGAGCGGAGCATTTGAGATTGATAACAGGGCTTCCGGGAGAATTAAAGAAATCGATATTGCAAATTCCCCAATCTATTTAGTTGATGATTTAGTCACCACCGGGAGCACTATTCGAGCGGCAAATAGCGCGCTAATTAGCCTCAGAGTTGGGATTAAAGGGGTCCTCGCATCGTGCGCCACTAATGGTTTTACACATTAAGATATGCCCATGCCCGCTAGCGCGGCCCCTTAGAGAAATCATTGCGACGAAAGAGGAAATGTGTCACCGCTACTAGACAAGATTTTGCGTGCTGGAGAAGGTCGCCATATTCGCCAACTTGAAAAGATTGCAAAAGATGTTCTCGCATTTGAACCAGAAATTTCTGCGCTAAACGATGCTGATCTTCGCAATCAGACTAAGAAATTAAAGGAGCAATTAGCTTCAGGAAAGACTCTTGATGATTTACTTCCAGAAGCTTTTGCAACAGTTCGTGAAGCTGCAAAGCGCACACTTGGGCAACGCCACTATGACGTTCAAATTATGGGTGGCGCGGCGCTTCACCGCGGAAACGTGGCCGAAATGCGAACCGGTGAAGGTAAGACTTTGGTTTCTACTCTTCCTGCCTATTTAAATGCTTTAACTGGAAAAGGCGTTCACGTTGTAACAGTTAATGATTATTTGGCAGAACGCGATAGTGAATGGATGGGCCGTATCCACCGCTTCCTTGGTTTAAAGGTTGGGGTAATTCTTTCGAATATGTCACCTGCTGAACGACGCGAGGCATATGCCGCAGATATTACTTACGGAACAAATAATGAATTTGGTTTCGATTATCTTCGCGACAACATGGCTTGGACGCTTGAAGATTGCGTACAACGCGAACACAATTTCGCAATTATTGATGAGGCTGACTCAATTTTGATTGATGAAGCTAGAACTCCGCTAATTATCTCTGGTCCAGCTGATAAGCCAACTAAATGGTATGTCGAATTTGCAACCATTGCCCAAAAACTAGAGCGCGATCTGCACTATGAAGTAGATGAGAAGAAGCGCACGGTTGGTGTTCTAGAACTTGGCGTAACTAAGGTAGAAGAACTCCTTGGAATTGAAAACCTCTATGAGTCAGTAAATACACCGATGATTGGGTATTTGAACAATGGAATCCGCGCTAAAGAACTTTTCAAGCGCGATAAAGATTATGTAGTTATGAACGGTGAATTGCTCATTGTCGATGAGCACACCGGCCGCATGCTTGCTGGTCGTCGCTATAACGAAGGTCTACATCAAGCTCTTGAAGCTAAAGAGCGTCTAGAAATTCAAGATGAGAATCAAACTCTCGCAACTATTACTTTGCAGAACTACTTCCGACTTTACGAGAAGCTTTCAGGTATGACCGGAACTGCGATGACAGAAGCATCTGAATTAATGCAGATCTATAAGCTTGGTGTTATTCCAATTCCAACTAATCGTCCAATGCAACGTATTGATCAACCAGATTTGATTTATAAGACTGAACTCGCCAAATTTGTGGCTAGCGCTGAAGATATTGCTGCCCACCACAAGAAGGGCCAGCCAGTTTTGGTTGGAACAGTTTCAGTAGAAAAATCTGAAGAACTCTCCTCGCTTCTTAAGAAGCGTGGAATTCCACATGAAGTTTTGAACGCAAAGCAACATGAACGCGAAGCGGCAATCATTGCGCGCGCAGGAACAGTTGGCGCTGTAACAGTGGCAACAAATATGGCTGGCCGCGGAACTGACATCATGCTTGGTGGAAACCCAGAGTTTATGGCCGACTTCGAACTTCAACGTCGTGGACTTAGCCCAGTTGAAACTCCAGAAGAGTATGAAGCTGCATGGGCAGATGAATTAGCAAAGCAGAAAGCTGCTGTTGCAAAAGAGCACGAAGTTGTTGTTGAACTTGGCGGACTTTATGTTCTAGGTACCGAACGTCACGAATCTCGCCGTATTGATAATCAATTACGTGGTCGATCTGGACGTCAAGGCGATCCTGGTGAGTCACGTTTCTACCTCTCACTTCAGGATGATTTGATGCGTCGATTTAACTCTGGAATTGTTGAAAGATTCCTCGGGGCAGCAGGCATTGATGAAGATGTTCCAATTGAATCTAAGATGGTCTCAAATGCGATTCGTTCAGCGCAAACCCAAGTTGAATCACTTAACTTCGAAATGCGTAAGAATGTTTTGAAGTATGACGATGTCATGAATCGCCAACGTGAAGTTGTTTATAGCGAACGACGCGAAGTTCTAGAAGGCGCAGATATTCAAGAGCAAGTTAAAACATTTATTGTTGACACTATTTCGGCATATGTTGAGGCTGCAACAGGCGAAGGCTTTAGCGAAGATTGGGATCTCGAGACTCTCCACACCGCGCTCAAGGCACTTTATCCAATCTCATTTACAGTC
>WLJZ01000101.1 GCA_009701525.1 Actinomycetota bacterium | reverse complement strand
TCGGAATATGATTTTTGAACCATGAGCGAGCGACGAACATCTGGGTGATTAATAATCGTTACACGTGGGCTGGCCTTATCTGCTGCCTTAGTTAGATCCGGGCCTTGTACGCGCACTTTGGCATAAGCCAGAGCTTGTTGGTAGCCAGCGCTAAGTGTTGCAATAGCTTTAGTTCCAACCATCATCCGTGCGAATTCAATTACTTTAAACATTTGAGCAATACCTTGATGAACATCACCTAGCAAATAGCCAACTGCGGGTTCTTTCTCGCCAAGGTTCATCTCGCAAGTTGCAGAGACATTTAAGCCCATCTTATGTTCAACGTTAGTTACATAAACGCCATTACGTTTTCCAAGTGCACCAGTTTCAAAATCAAACATAAACTTGGGAACCAAGAAAAGACTTAAACCTTTTGTGCCAGGACCAGCACCTTCGGGTCTAGCTAAAACGTAGTGAATAATATTTGGATTCAAATCTGAATCGCCAGATGTAATAAATCGCTTTGTTCCAGTGATATGCCAAGTTCCATCACTTTGTTGAACTGCCTTTGATCTTCCAGCTCCAACATCACTGCCGGCATCTGGTTCGGTTAGTTGCATGGTTGCACCCCAGTCGTTGTCGACCATGTGCTGGGCCATCTTCTTTTGATCATCATTACCAAGTGCATAAGCAACATGCGCGAATGCGGTACCTGATGCATAAATATGAATCGATGGATTTGAACCAAGAACCATTTCTGCAATCGCCCAACGAACTGACGCCGGAATTAGAGTTCCACCAATTTCAACTGGTGCATCGATTCGCCACCATTCGTTATCCATGTAAGTGCGATATGACTTCTTAAAACTTTCAGGCAATTTAATATCGCCAGTCTCTTTATTGAATTGAACGCCAAGCCGATCACTCTCGATAAGTGAATCACCAAGATCGTTTTCAGCTAGACGTTTGATTTCTTCCAGCATTCCCATCGCGGTCTCACGATCGATGTCTTTGAAAAGGGATTTGCCTAAAATATCCTCGCGCTTAAGTAGATCGAAGAGGCAGAATTCGATATCGCGCAGGTTCGCGGTGTAGTGGCTCATGGCACAATAATGCTACCCGCCAGTAACTTAATCAAGCCTCTCGGAAGATATAGGGTCTGTGCGTGCTACTAAGTGACCGCGATATAAAGGCTGAAATCGAAGCTGGCCGCGTAAAGGTTGAACCTTTCGACGGCGCCATGATCCAACCATCGAGCGTTGACGTTCGACTCGATCGATTCTTTCGAGTATTCGAAAACCACAAATATTCAGTAATCGACCCATCAATCGAGCAATCTGATTTAACTCGTGAAGTCGCAGTAGCTGGCGATGAAGAATTCATTCTCCATCCCGGTGAATTTGTTTTGGCAAGTACATATGAAGTCATCACACTTCCAGATGACATTGCAGGTCGCCTTGAAGGTAAATCTTCACTCGGTCGCCTTGGCCTACTTACGCACTCAACCGCAGGATTTATTGATCCAGGATTTTCAGGACATATAACTCTAGAGCTTTCGAATGTAGCCAACCTGCCAGTGAAATTATTTCCAGGTATGAAAATCGGCCAACTCTGTTTAATTAAATTATCTTCACCAGCAGAAAATCCATATGGTTCTGCGCTTTATGGTTCTAGATACCAAGGACAACGCGGACCAACCGCAAGTAAGTCTTGGTTGAATTTTCACCAATCAAAAATTAATTAATCTGCCTTAAGCGGGAAGTGCAGAGTAAATTTCGCACCTTGATTCAACTCTGATTTAACACCAACGCTTCCGCCGTGTGCCTTCATAACTGCATCAACAATCGCTAAGCCAAGCCCACTTCCCTCGCCGCTAACTCGCGCTCGGGATGGATCAGCACGGAAGAATCTTTCAAAAATTCGAAGTTGATCTTCCTCTGAAAGTCCCGGTCCGTTATCGCCAACTGAAATTTGAACTTCGGATTCGCTCTGTGAAATTTCGACTTCAATTTTCGTTCCCACAGGAGTATGTGTCCGAGCATTTGCAAGTAAGTTAGCAACAGCTTGATGAATACGCATGGAATCGCCTAGAACAAAGGTTTCGTCAGTGCTGGCCTTTAGAGATATTTCGTGGCCTGGGCCAGCGGCTTTTGCCGATGCAATTGCCTCATTAACTAAATGATTTATATCAACTGGATCAAGGGTCAACTCTCTTGACTGATCTAGCCGTGCTAAAAGTAATAAATCTTCCACCAATGAACTCATTCGAATTGATTCTTTTTCGATTCTAGAAATTAACTCCTTAGTATTTTCTTCTCCGGTTACAGCGCCTTGGCGATGAAGCTCGGCAAAGCCACGAATAGCGGTAAGTGGAGTTCTAAGTTCATGGCTCGCATCTGCAACAAAACGTCGCAACTTCTCTTCGGATTTAGTTCGAATGGCAAAAGACTCTTCAATGCGCGAAAGCATCGTATTTAGCGACCCTGTAAGCCGTCCAACTTCGGTATTCGAATTTACTTCCGGAAGACGGGCAGATAAATCACCGTCGGCAATTGCAGCAGCGGTCTCTTCAATTTTATTTAGCGGTTTCAAACTTAATTTAATAAGTGATCTCGCAACAAAACCAATTGCAAATAGAACAATCAAACTAATCAATAAAAATATTCCAGAAAGGCCACGAAGCGTTCGATCAACGCTATCTAGTGCAACCGAGATAACAACGGTTCCAACCCCAGAAGGAAGAATCCTGGCGATTGCGCGAATGTCAGGTTCACCTCTTGCACCCGGGATAGTGAATGGCAAGCCCTTGCGCAGAACAACTTCTGCCGGAGTTAATTTCTTAAACTCTCCTATATCAATTGAGTTTGTAAATTGCCCACCAATTTGCCCGACAATATTTCCCTCTAAATCAAGTAGCGTTACAGCGGTTGTTGTTGGGACGCCACCTAATGGACGAAGTGGGCGAAAACTATTCATATCTTCGCTCTCATCTTCAGATTCAATACCAGCACGATCAAGGCGCAGCAGAGACGTTTGAACTACCTCATTTAATTGCTTATCTGCTTGGCTGATTAAGAAAGAGCGAAGTGAGTTAGTTGCAGCAAAATCAGATGCCGCGATTGCGATAGTAGCGAGCACCAAGGTTGCCAAAATTAGCCGATTTCGAAGCGACCATTTCGACAGCCCATATTTCATTGGGAAAGTTTACTTCTTATTTATTTGCTTGCGGGTAAACGCATTCGATATCCAACGCCCCGAACGGTATGAATTAGCGCCGGTTCATAGCTATCAATTTTCTTACGGAGATAAGAAATATAAGTCTCGACAATGCCGGCATCCCCACGGAAGTCGTACTGCCAAACATGGTCGAGAATTTGAGATTTACTAACAACGCGATCCGCGTTAATCATTAAGTAGCGAAGTAGCAAGAATTCGGTAGGAGATAGATCAACCAAATTACCTGCGCGGCGAACTTCATGAGTTGCTTCATCTAGTTCAAGATCTGCGAAACGAACTTTCTCATCATCGCTTTCAACTTGAACTGCGCCTGTGCGGCGGAGAAGTGCGCGAAGGCGAGCAACAAGTTCTTCAAGGCTAAATGGCTTTGTAACGTAATCATCGCCGCCGATTGTTAATCCGGTAATTTTGTCCTCAACGCTATCTTTCGCAGTTAAGAAGAGAACGCCAACGTTGTGTCCATCTTGGCGAATTTGGCGACAGACTTCGAAACCATTTTGGTCTGGAAGCATCACATCGAGAATCAGAGCATGTGGTTTAAATCCTTGCGCAATCGTGAGCGCCTCTGATCCGGTCGCAGCGGTTCGAACATCGAAGCCAACAAAACGAAGGCTTGTGGCGATTAGTTCAGAGATACTGTTCTCATCATCAACCACCAGGATTCTTTGGGTGGCAGCTTGTGTGGATTGGCTCATTTGAGGCTTCTCTTTCAGGATTGTCATAGGAAGCAGAGTTCCCTACAAAACTGGGGGTTTCCTGAGAACCAGCATAATCTCTGCTAGTAGTTATCCCCAACCTTTATCCACCGTGTGGAGAATTACAGCCGTGTAATTAAGGGGTATTTAGCGCCAGCGAGTAGCGAGGCCAAAACCAACGCCCACAAAGCCAAAACCAGCGAGCATATTCCAGGCCCCAATACCAGGGATTGGGTAGGCGGTCGCGCTGACGTAGAAAATTACGATCCAGATAAGGCCGGCGATAAAGGCGGCAACCATTGCTGGGGCCAACCACTTTGGACTCTCTGTCGGGGTCGGAGCTGCGTGAGCAACGGCCTCTGGGACGAAGTCCTTCTCTTTCTTGCGCATACGTGACTTAGGCATGGGCAGAG
>WLJZ01000100.1 GCA_009701525.1 Actinomycetota bacterium | reverse complement strand
CGAATTCCAGTAGATGGCTTGAAGTTCGGTGTAAAAGTTCTAAATGAATTCTTGCAAAACTGCTAATTAGATCTCAGCCGAAACTTCATCTAGCGCTGCTCGAACTTGATCTGGAAGCGCAATTTCTTCTACGGTAAGAATTCCACGGAGTTGGGCGGCGGTTCTAGCTCCAACGATTGCACTCGTAATTCCATATCCTTCTCGAACCCAAGAAAGTGCTACCTCAAGTGGTGAATAGCCAAGGCCATCACTGGCGACACAAACAGCTTCAACTATTTTTTTAGAACGCTCATCCAGGTAAGGTGCGATAAAGCCACTGAAGTGCGGACTTGCCCCGCGAGAATCAGAAGGTGCGCCCCCGCGATATTTGCCAGTTAAAACACCACGGCCAATTGGTGACCAAGCAAGTACGCCAACATTCATCTCAATTGCAGCCGGAATAACTTCAGCCTCTATTCCACGATTTAAAAGTGAATACTCAACTTGAGTTGAAATAATTGGAGATTTCCCAAAGAGTGGATTTTGAAGAGTTGCAGCACGCGCTAACTGCCAGCCCGAAAAATTGGAAACTCCGACATATCTAACCCGTCCAGAATTGACTGCTTGATCGATCGCAGAGAGAGATTCTTCGAGGGGCACCATGGGATCCCAAGTATGGATTTGCCATAAATCTATGTACTCGACACCTAAGCGGGCGATTGATTTGTCCAAGTCAGCTAAGAGATTGCTACGTGAATTATTAACACTTCGCTCGCCAGATGAGAAAGAAATTCCAGCTTTAGTTGCAATGATGAGATCTTCGCGTTTGGCCAGCGTTCCGATGAAGCCGCCAATAACTCGCTCGCTATCACCGTCGCCATACATTGCTGCGGTATCTATTAAGTTGCCACCAGCATCTAAGAATGTTTTTAGTTGGTCTGCTGCCTCATGTTCGTCGGTATCTCGACCCCAAGTCATTGTTCCCAGACCCAAACGCGATACCCGTAGGCCAGAGTTGCCAAGTATCCGCTTTTCCATGATGCCACCCTAGCAAGACGCCATCTAATTAATCGGTAACCTTGACCCTATGCGCGCCCAGAAACCATCGAGAATTTATCTTCTACGTCATGGACATTCAACGGCCAACGCTAAATCTATTCTTGCTGGCCGTGACCCAAAGGTATTGCTAACCAAGCTTGGCAAAGATCAGGCGATGGCCGTGTCTAAATACTTCGAAGAGATATCTTTAGCAGCCATCTATTCGAGTCCACTTCCAAGGTGTTTGGAAACTCTAAAGCCAGTACAAGCTCGATTCTCCAAATTAGAAGTGCAGAAACTGCCGGGCGTCATCGAAATGGATTACGGGACTTGGTCTGGAAAGAAATTATTAAACTTATCTAAATTGGCGCTATGGCGAACTATCCAGGCTCGACCAAGTTTGGTGCGTTTTCCTGAGGGCGAAAGTTTTCTAGAAATGTCGGATCGAGCTTTTTCAGCAATACGCGCTGCCGCTATTCCTGGTGAAAATATTTTAATCTGTTCTCACGGAGATGTTATTAAGTCCATTATTGCCTCGGCCACAGGATTAAATCTAGATAATTTTCAGAAGTTAAGCGCAGATCCAGCAAGCATTTCCATAATCGAAATCGCGGGTGATAGCACCAGATTGATCTCGGCTAACATAACATCGCATCTTCCAGGCGTTTCATTCAATCCGAAAAAGGGAAGCAACTTTCGCCTTGGTGGCGGGAGTGGTGAAAACTAGAATGAGCAAACGCATTATTTTCAGCCATGAAGATGCTTCTAGGTTTATTGTCGGAACTGTAGGTCTTCCAGGTGAACGAAGCTTCTTTATTCAGGCGCTTTCAGATGCTGGAGTTACAACAGTCGCTGTAGAAAAATCCCAAGTTATCGCTCTTGCAGAACGGCTCAACGAGCTTATAACTGAGGTCCGACGCAGCAAGTTAGCCAGCCTAGATGAATTAGGGCTACCTGCAGTTGTTGATAATGCGAATTTGGAATTTCCGATCGAAGAAGAATTCACGGCTGGAGTAATGGGAATTTCATGGGATCCTGATACTCAGAGAGTTAGCGTTGAGATTCAATCTATTGCAGATGGTGATTTCACAGAGCTTATCTCTGATGATGAAGATCTCGCTGATGTTGAAGATCCGCCAGATCTAATGCGAGTAACAATTAGGTTGAACCAAGCACGTGGATTTATAAAACGTTCTGAAAGTATTGTTCAAGCTGGAAGAGCTCCCTGTCCTTTCTGCGGATTACCGATTGATCCAGAAGGGCACTTATGCCCAAGAGCAAATGGCTATCGAAGATAGTTCTCTTGAAGTAATTGGTCGCCTTGTCGATGCCTCCAATGCTTCGCTACTCGCATCTCTAGAAAATGGGGCGCAAGTAATTTATAAACCAATTGCGGGTGAGCGACCATTGTGGGATTTCCCAGATGGGAATCTGGCTTCACGTGAAGTAGCCGCATATTACATAAGTGAATTGTGTGGTTTTCATTTAGTCCCTAAAACTGTCCTGCGTGACGGGCCATTTGGTTTAGGCGCAGTGCAAGAATGGATTGAAACAGGCGAAGAGCAGGATGTAACAACCTTTGCTTTAAGCACAAATAGTCGAATCAGAGAGATGGCGCTCTTTGATGCCCTTATAAATAACGCAGATCGCAAATTCGGACATATTCTCCGAGTTAGTGAAAGCGAAGTGTATGGATGTGATCATGGCGTCTCGTTCCATAGTGAAAATAAGCTTCGCACCGTACTTTGGCAATTTGCAGAGCAAGCTCTTACTGATGATGAAATCAAAAAAATTTCAGCGATTGAAGAAAAGTTAGATGAAAATTATCTAGGAGAGTTGCTAACCAAAAGTGAAATCGCGGCCTTGAAGGCTAGGGCGAACAATCTGCTTAAAGAGGCGGTTTTCCCACTCCCGAATCCCAATTGGCCAGCAGTTCCATGGCCACCTTATTAAGATTTAACGTAGTTTCTAAACTAATATAAGCAAGTGAAAACTTGGCCAGATTTAGCGGTACCACCAGTTGATTTGGCCTTTCCACCACTTATTTTGAATGCAACCTCGGGCGCAAGAGAGCTAGAGAGTAGTTCGAATAATTTTAAAATGTATGTCTGTGGCATTACGCCTTATGACGCAACCCACCTAGGCCATGCTGCTACATATTTAACCTTTGATTTAGTTAATAGATATTTACGAGCCAGCGGGAAGAACGTTAGTTTCGTTGAAAATATTACTGATATCGATGATCCACTTTTCGAACGAGCTGCCAGAGATAATCAGAGTTGGCAGGAGCTAGGGAATTCGCAAGTTGCACTATTTACTGGGGATATGACCGCGCTTCGAATTTTGCCACCAACGGCATATGTATCAGTGACAGAAGCCATGTCATCAATTATTTTGGCAATTGAATTGCTTGCCGAAAAAGGTTTTACCTACGAGTGCGCGGGAAATACCTATTTTCGCACCACGAATTTTTTGACAACTCTGCCGATTGCAATCGATGACGCGCTTAGAGTTTTCGCAGAAAGAGGAGGTGACCCACAAACCGCAGGCAAAGAACATCCTTTAGATCCAATACTTTGGGTCGCCAAAAAAGCGGGTGAGCCATCTTGGATTTCCAAACTAGGTGAAGGTCGACCTGGTTGGCATGTTGAGTGCACCGTAATTGCATTAGAAAACCTACTTGGAATCGGATATCTTGAAGAAACAAAGGTAGGCGAGATCGCAATTGACCTTCAAGGCGGTGGTAGTGATTTAATTTTTCCACATCACTTCATGACTGCTGCGATAGGAAAAGCGCTCACGGGAATTGATTTTGCTGCGAGTTATGTTCATGCAGGCATGGTTGGACTAGATGGCGAAAAAATGAGTAAGAGTAAGGGGAATTTAGTTTTAGTCTCGAATTTAATTGCTTCTGGCATCGATCCCATGGTCATTAGATTCGCACTGATGGATTCACATTATTCTAAGGAGCGCATGTGGAGCGCTGGGTTAATTCCAATTGCCCAGGCGCGAGTGGAGCGGATTCGAAGTGCGTTATCTCGCAGCGAGGTTGCACCAACCGATAAATTATTCCGTGACATCGCAAGCGCATTAGGCAATGATCTAAATACACCATCAGCGCTGGCGTTAATTGATACTTGGGTTGAGGAAACAGAAGCCGGAAGCATTGGTGGCAGCGCAGGAGAGATGTCGCGATTTTTAGATGCAACTCTTGGCCTAGCTCTCTAAGGTAGCCTTGCGCATAATGAAAAATCATTCCTCTCTGCGTACCGCAATGGCGAACCGGGTAATTATCGCGGATGGCGCTATG
>WLJZ01000010.1 GCA_009701525.1 Actinomycetota bacterium | reverse complement strand
TTCCGCCGTAGAAGAAGGCGAGGCCAGGTGTCATAAGGAGAACAAGTGCTGTACTCGCTAACATCCAAGCTGTATCGCCTGAGTTAAGAACTACATCCATATTTAACTTCCTTCACAAATTTAACGAATTTCCTGCTTACGCCTCGCCATTGAGATGGTCGTAGATTCGCCCCCATCCGTTACATCCGATGGTTTGGCAGATTACAAAAAGGTGAAAGCTTCGTCAGTTTTGTTACAAATTGGTTACGGCTTATCGGTTTTAAGCCAGAAGCCCGTTCAAATAGCGCTCTGCTACGAAGGGCTCTAGGTCAGAAGCTCCTTCACCTGTTCCGATAAATTTCACTGGCACGCCGGTCTCCCGCTCGATCGCCAGAGCAATACCGCCCTTGGCCGAGCCATCCATCTTGGTCAATATCAAACCAGTAATAGCAACGCTCTCCATAAATACTTTTGCTTGAATAACTCCATTCTGACCAGTGGTTGCATCAACAACTAATAAAACTTCATCAATAGGCAGAACTTTTTCAACAACTCTTCGAACTTTTCCAAGTTCATCCATCAAGCCTGATTTCGTATGTAATCGACCGGCAGTATCGATAATCAAATAATTTATGTTCTCACTCTTAGCTCTTGTTGCAGCATCGAATGCGACTGAAGCTGGATCGCCATTAACTGGTCCAGTAACAACTTCTACATTTAATCTTTGCGCCCAAGTTTGTAGCTGTTCAACTGCTGCGGCTCGAAAGGTGTCAGCGGCTGCCAACAAGACCGATTTCTTTTCACCCTTTAGATGCGAAACCAGCTTGGCAGTTGAGGTTGTCTTTCCAGTTCCGTTAACGCCAACAATCATTACCGTTGTTGGACGATCTAAATTGAATGCCAGATTTCGATCACTTGTACTTAGCCAATTCTTGAGCGCAGTAATAATTGCATCAGATATCTCATCACTCTTTGTCTTCTTGGCAATCTCAATTATCTCGCCAGCGCTCTTCGCGCCTAAGTCTGCCGCAATTAGTGAGTCATGGATTTCATCCCAGTCACTATGCGATGTTTGGCCACCACGAATCTTTGCAAAGATTTTGCTAAAGAGTGCCATTGCTTTCAACTAGATAAAACTAGTTAGCGCTTTCAGATTCCCGAATACGTTGCGAAATAACCTCAGATACGCCATCGCCACGCATTGTTACGCCATAGAGCGCATCTGCAATCTCCATCGTGCGCTTCTGGTGAGTGATAATAATTAATTGAGATTTCTCGCGAAGCTCTTCAAAGACACCAAGTAAGCGTCCAAGGTTTGTGTCGTCGAGCGCCGCTTCAACTTCATCCATTACATAGAACGGACTTGGGCGAGCCTTGAATATTGCGACCAAAAGTGCAACGGCAACAAGTGAACGCTCGCCACCAGAAAGAAGTGACAATCGCTTTACGCGCTTACCTGGTGGTCTTGCTTCAACATCTACTCCGGCAGTCGTCATATCTTCAGGGTTTGTAAGAATTAAACGACCATCGCCGCCTGGGAATAGTCGAGCGAAAATAATCTCAAATTCTCGCGCGGTATCGTCATAAGCTTCTTTGAAAATCTGCTGAACCTTATCGTCAACTTCTTTAATTATGTCTAAGAGATCGCGCTTAGTTTTCTTCAGATCTTCTAATTGTTCTGCAAGATAACGCAGGCGCTCTTCAAGAGAGGAATACTCTTCAAGGGCAAGTGGGTTAATCTTTCCAAGCAGAGTAAGCGAACGCTCGGCTCCGGCCAACCGCTTCTCTTGTTGATCGCGGCGATAAGGAATCAAATCTCCAGGTACAAAGTTACCTTCACTATCTTCAACAAAAGTTGGAACGTCATTTTCAGGGCCGTATTCATTTACCAAAGTGGTTACATCAACGCCGAGTTCTTCTACAGCTTTCGCTTCCAATGCTTCAATACGTAGACGTTGTTCTGCTCGTGCAATTTCATCTCTATGAACGCTCGAAGTTAGCGCATCCAACTCAGAAGTAAGCTCGCGGCTCTTAACGCGAAGTGCAAGAATTTCGCTCTCTCGCTCCGATCTTGAAACCTCTAAACGCTCGCGCTCAGTTGAAGCTTTTGCAATTGATGATTCAATTTGAATAAGCGCCTCGTATGCAGCATCGGCAACACCTTGGGCAGTAAGCGCTGCTACTCCGCGTTGCTCGCGGCGGCTAACAGCGCGCGTAGCAGAATCACGTTCAGCTTGTGCCGCAGCTTCTAATGCGCCAGCTCTTGCAGAGAGCGCAGTAACTCGTTCTTCTAAAGTTCTAAGATTTAATCGTGCTTCGACTTCACTTGATCTCGAAGCTGAAACTTTTGACCGCAAATCTTCAAGATGTGTGAGGTCTGGATCTGCTGGAGTTTGATGAGATTCAAATTGTGCAATTGCGGCAGAGAGATCAGCTTCATCAGATTCACGTTGGGAATTAGCTTCAACCAAGGTTGCAAGTACACGTTCTAGCTCTGCTTGCGCAGATTTAACATTTTGTCCTGCTACTGCCATCTGTTCTGCCAGACCAGAAATCTTGGCATCAGATTCATTTAATTTACCAAGGGCCAGATCAAAAATATTCTTGCGCGATGCCAGAGTTTCAGTAGCCCGAACAACATCAAATTTAATTCGATCACAATTATTTGTGACTTCTTGTAATTGACTCTCAGTCTTTTCAATAAGCGCTGAAATTTCGATTGCAGAATTCTTAGCGCTAGAACCGCCGCGAACGCGAATTCGACTAAGTACATCGCCATCGCGCGTAATTGCAATTACAGATGGATCAGCACGAAGTGCGCTCTCGGCTTCAGCTAAATCTTCAACGGCAACAAATCCTGAAAGCAGAGATGCAATCGCACCAGAGACTTCACTTGACGTAACCAGGCTTGCGAGTGAGGTGAAACCACTTGGAACTGCGCGATTAGATGGCGTAAATCCATTCTCGCCATCAACAACTAGAAGTTCTGATTGACCCGCACTCTCGCGCTTTAACATTGTAAGCGCAGATACAGCTGAAGAAATATCTGAAACAACTACTGAATCTGCAAGTGGTCCGAGTGCCGCCGCAACTGCAGCTTCCCATCCAGGAGTAACACTTATAAGAGATGAAAGACGGCCGCGAGTTCTAGTTCCACTTGAAAGTACAACGCCAGATCCATCACGATGAATCAAACTTTCTTGAAGTGCACGTAGTCGGCCTTCGAGTCCGGAACGTGTTCTCTGCGCTTCGCTCTCTTTTTCTAGAAGTGAATCTAATTCGCCCTGTGCGCTAGCAAGTGCACTCTTTGCAGATTCAAACTCTGAATCCAAACCTGGTTCATTTGCATCAACCGATGCAATCTGAGTTTCAAGAAGTGCAAACTCTTCTTGGAAGCCCTGCAAACGTCGACTAGCTTCATCTTTACTCTTTGTTAAACGAGTTATTTCAGCATTAGTTGCATCGATACGAGATTTAAGTCCGTTGATATGTCCTTCTTGACGCGCAGTTCCTTCGCGCTGATCTGCAATTGCTCGAAGCGCAGCTGAAACGCTGTTCTCTTCAGTTGTTAAATTCGCTTCTAAATTCTTTAGCTCTCCAGAAAGTTTCTCTAAACTTTGTGCCGCACTTGTTACTTCATTTCGAAGTCCAGTCTCTTCACTTCTAAGACTGATAGCTTCGGCATCCATACTCTCTGGATCGCGTCCACTTGCACGAGCTTCATCCGCCTCTTCAGATAAGAAACGAGCGCGCTCAGAAGCTAAATTCTGAATACCGCGAAATTTCTCACGTTGCGCGGTTAGTTGATAATAATTCTCTTGGGCCTTAACCAGAAGTGGATTCTCAATTAAAGCAGTTGCATCAATCTCTTCTTCGCGATTTCGTGCTTTATTTAGAGCTGCCTCAACTTCATCTCGTCGGGCACGCAAAGCAGATTCATCTGCAACTTCAGCATCAACCGTTGATCGAAGTTGTAACAAATCATCAGCTAAAAGCCGGAGTTTGGAATCTCTTACATCTGATTGGATCGTTGAAGCTTTTCTTGCAACTTCAGCCTGCTTGCCAAGAGGTTTTAGCTGACGTCTAAGCTCAACAGTTAAATCTTGAATTCGGGCTAGATTCGCGGTCATCGAATCTAATTTACGAAGGGCTTTCTCTTTACGTTTGCGGTGCTTCAAAACTCCCGCTGCTTCTTCAATAAATGCTCTACGTTCTTCAGGATTAGCAAGCAAGATTGCATCTAGTTGACCTTGCCCAACAATTACGTGCATCTCTCGGCCGATTCCAGAATCGCTCAAGAGCTCTTGAATATCTAGAAGTCTGGTTGTCTCACCATTTAATTGGTATTCGCTCGCACCATTTCTAAAAAGAATTCTCGAAATTGTAACTTCGGTGAAATCAATTGGGAGAACGCCGTCGGTATTATCAATTGTTACTGAAACTTCTGCGCGACCAAGTGGTGCGCGACCCGATGTTCCGGCGAAGATTACGTCTTCCATCTTTCCGCCACGCAAAGACTTGGCGCCTTGCTCACCCATTACCCAAGAAAGGGCATCAACAACGTTTGATTTTCCAGAGCCGTTAGGACCAACCACGCAGGTGATTCCTGGCTCGAAATTGAGCGAGGTCGACGAGGCAAAGGACTTGAATCCTTTGAGGGTCATGCTCTTCAAATACACAGGCGCAACCTATCGGAAAAGGGCTTACCGATTTCCGTTAGCACGCGGCGTGGGCTGACATTTTGGGCAAAAATGGGAAGATCTATTGGCAAATGTGATTCGCCTTATTTCGCGCCCACAGCGCCCACAGCCCTCGCCTTCCTGGCCATAGACCGCCAGAGACCTTTCGAAATATCCACTCTCCCCATTTACATTTATATAGAGATCATCGAATGAAGTTCCGCCAACAGCAAGTGCTTCTGCCATAACTTCGGTAGCAGATGAAATTAATTGTGAAATTCGTGACTTTGTCATTTTCTCGGTTCGGGTTTCGGGATGAATTTTGCTACGCCAGAGCGCTTCATCGGCATAAATATTTCCAACTCCGCTCATGACACCTTGATCCAGGAGTGCGCGTTTTATCTCAGTTCGCTTCTTCTGAAATCTTAAAATGGTTTCTTCCAAATTAAACTCCGGATCAAATGGATCTGCGGCAATATGTGCAACACAGGTCGGTAGATTATTAATTCTTTCTTCCACTCCAACCCAACCAAAAGTTCGTTGGTCAATGAAACGTAAATCAATTCGCCCTAAATTAAATCGAGCTCGAAGATGGCGCTCATCTTGAGTGCTTTTAGGTTGAATCAGGAATTGTCCGCTCATTCCTAGATGGCCAACTAATACCTCTGGGCGATCCAATTCAAACCAGAGAAATTTGCCTCTGCGCTTCACGCTCTTTACTCGAGCACCACGTAGTGAAGTTAAGGGCGAAATAGATTTTGGTGAGGTAGCTCTTGGATGCAAGACTTCAATATCTTTAAATTTCTTGCCAATTATATTTTCGGCTAAGCCTCGTCTGACGGTTTCAACTTCAGGAAGTTCTGGCATTTAATTTGTCATAAGCCAATTTCGCGGCAGCTTGTTCAGCTTCGCGCTTGGACTTACCCTCACCTAAATCAAATTTCTCATTCGAAACAACAGCAACGGCGGTAAAGCTCTTATTGTGATCGGGTCCAGATTCAGTTACTAAATATTCAGGAGTCGTGAGTCCGCGCGCGGCACAAAGTTCTTGCAGAGCAGTTTTGCCATCAAGGCCAAGTCCTTGCGCATTTGCAGTTTCGATTGTTGGACGAAACCACTTGAGAATTATCTCTTGTGTTTTCACATATCCCTGGTCGAGATAAATCGCACCAACCAGAGCTTCAAGTGAGTCGGCAAGAATTGAATTCTTATCGCGCCCGCCAGTCGTCTCTTCGCCTTTACCGATACGAAGGTATTGACCTAACTCTAAATCTCGAGCTATCTGAGCTAGAGCACGCATGTTTACAACACCAGAGCGAAGAGGCGAAAGTCTGGATTCATCTAGATCAGGAAATTTTGAATAAAGTTCTTCTGTTACAACTAATCCAAGAACGCTATCTCCAAGAAATTCGAGGCGTTCATTTGTTGGAAGTCCACCGAATTCATAAGCAAAAGATCGGTGAGTAAGTGCAAGTTCAAGCAGATCACTTGAAACCGTAGTTCCAAGTGATGCAATTAAACGATCGTACAGATTAAACCTCTACTACTTGACGTGAGTTATAAGTTCCGCAAGTTGGGCAAGCTGTGTGTTGCAATTTTGGTTGTTGGCACTGTGAGCAATTCGCAATTGCAGCAGGTGTTGTCTTCCATGCGCTACGACGATGACGAGTGCGGGAGCGAGACATCTTTCGCTTTGGTACTGGCACTTTAGGCACCCCTTTTTGCTAATAAATTCACTACTTGAAGATGAATTCTATGAAGGGGTAAGTATCCCCCAAACCCTGCGATATTCAAAAACGCCCGAGGCTAGACCCCAGTTGGGCCGCCCTCTGGCGTGCCGGTATTCCAATTCTCAAGTCCAGCCCAGCGAATATCGGCGGGGGCATGCTCGTGCTCTTCGGGAAGCTCTATCCATTTAACTCCGCAATCTGGGCAGAGTCCTGGGCAATCTGCAGAGCAGAGTGGATTGATTGGAAGGTTCAAAATGATTGCATCACGGATTGGACCATCGAGATCGATTAAGTCACCTTCCATCTGGCGAACTAAATCCTCATCTAAATCATCCTCGTCGTTCTTCTGAGCGCGTTTGTCTCCAGATTTGCCAGATTTGCCAGATTTGCCGGGTTTATTTCTTTTACGCGCTTGCCTTGGATCTTCGACATATTCATAAAGCTCTTGAAAAGTTTCATCGACATCATAGAAAACTGGATCTAAGCAGCGACCACATTCACCGCTTGCTTCTGTACGAACGCTTGCTGTAGCTAATACGCCTTCGGCCACAGATTCGATTCGTAGATCAATATCAATCGGTTCATCAGCGGCGATAGCGAGCACTTCAAAACCAAGAGCTTCATGCTCATCAATTGTTAACTCATACTCACGCATCTCACCAGCACGGCGAGGTAGATCATGAGTATTGAAGAGGAAGGGATTTTTGCTCATTAACTATTTCTTATCGCCCAACTCAGAGAGCGCAGATTTAGCATCTACTCCTGCAAGTTGGTCGCGCCCGCGATTTACAACTTCCATAGTCTTATGGAGAATTACTTCAAGAGTTGCAAGTCGGGAATCTACATATGCATCAATTTCATCTTGTTGACTCTTGGCTTCTTCGGCAACTTCATCCAAAATACGACGCGCTTCTTTTTTGGCAGCAGCAACAATTTCAGTCTGCGAAATCATTGATTCAACTTCTTCGCGGGCATGAGCAATGATTTGATCTGCCGCAGCTCGAGCTTCTTCAATTACTGCATCTTGATCAGTTAATAACTTTTGTGCTTGTGCCAGATCGGATGGAAATGCCGCACGGGCGCTGTCGAGTAGTTCAAGCATTTCTCCGCGGTGGAGAACGCAACTAGCTGAAAGTGGAACGCCTCTTGCTTCTTCCACCATCGCTATTGCGGTTTCAATACGCTCGATAACTTCCATTGATCTCTCCTTTATTTTCCAGCCAAGCGATCTTTCAATCGCTCCAAAAGTGTTGCTGGGATATAGCTTGAAACATCTCCGCCATAACTAGCGATTTCTTTGACTAATGAGGAGGAGAGAAATGAGTGAGCTGGCGCTGTTGAAAGGAAGAGTGTTTCAACTCCTTGAAGCTGCAAATTTACTTGAGACATTTGAAGTTCATAGTCGAAGTCTGTAACAGCGCGAAGTCCCTTAACAATTATTGAAAGATCATTCTTTTTGCAGTAATCAACCAAGAGTCCAGACCACGAATCTACTTTCACATTCGGATATTTTGCAGTTACTTCTTTAGTCATCTCTATGCGTTCTTCGACAGTAAAGAGCGTCTTCTTAGTCTGGTTGACCATAACGGCAATGACCACTTCATCAAATATTGAACTAGCTCGTTCGATGATATCTAGGTGCCCAAAGGTGATGGGGTCAAAAGACCCAGGGCAGACGACGCGTTTCACGGCAAAACGCTAGCAGAATAACCGCCGTAGAAGATACTTCCCTGCCCATATGAACGGACTTTCTCGGCGATAAATGGTTCGGGCCACGCAAATGGCGTTTTCTTAGTTTCGCGCTCGATCGCAACAATTCCATTTCGCTTAAGTAAATTATTTGTATTTATATCAAGCAACAATTTCTCAATAACTTCGTTAGAAACTTCATATGGCGGATCCATGAAAATAATGTCAAATGAAACTTGATGTGGCGTAGCTACAAATCTCTCAGCTGATGTCGATAGAACTTGAAATTTACCAATGGTGTTATTTACTAATCCAAAATTCTTTGTGGCAATTGCTGCAGTAGGCGCGTGATCTTCTACCGAATAAACATTTGTCGCTCCGCGCGAAAGCGCTTCAACTCCAACTGCTCCGGATCCCGCATATAGATCTAGGAAATTTAATTCCTGCATTGAACCAAATTCAGATTCTAGTGAAGAGAAAAGTCCTTCTCGCGCACGATCTGATGTGGGGCGAGTTTTTTCTGTCGGCGAGAATAAAGTTTTACCTTTACTACTGCCAGCAATAATTCTCATGGGCGAACCGTAACGCGCTAACCCTTATCCAAGAAAGCTGAACGTTCTTCCTCGCGTAAATCGCTAACTTGCGCCGCTAAAACCGAATGCTTCTCTAGCTTTGGGTCCTCGGAAATCAAATTTGTTGCAACTCTTCTCGCTTGCTCAATTAGATCTTCATCTCGTAGAACTCGCAATAATCGTAAGTGAGATTTGGTTCCCGACTGTGCGCGTCCCAAAACATCACCTTCTCGTCGTTGATCCAAATCGATTCTTGATAATTCAAAACCGTCCAGAGTTCTGGCCACTGCTGTTAACCGCGCCATCGCTGGCGAATCTTCACTTGCCCTGGAAACCAATAGACATAAACCAGGCGTACCGCCGCGACCAACTCGGCCACGAAGTTGATGAAGTTGGGAGACTCCAAATCTATCTGCATCCATAATTACCATTACAGATGCATTAGGCACATCTACGCCAACTTCAATTACGGTTGTTGCTACAAGCACATCTATTTTGCCGTCAGCAAAAGCCGCCATGGTTTCATCTTTAACTTCCGAACTCTGTCGACCATGTAAGGGAGCGAGCTTCACGCCTTTAAGTGGGCCGGTCGCTAATTTTGGTGCAAGCTCCTCAACGCATGCCATATCTGGAGTTCCAGAAATTTCTTCACTTGAAATTTCATCGCCCATCAACTTGGCCATTGCAATATCGGCTTCAGAGATTTTTACTTTCGTTTCATCAATCTCGCCGGCGCTAATTCGTGGCGCAACTATGTAAGCCTGATGACCTTTTGCAATCTCTTCTTTGACCCGCTCCCAGGCGCGTTCTAAATAATGAGGTTTTTCTAATACTGGAATTACGTGGGTTTGGATTGGAATTCGACCACTCGGAAGTTGGCGAAGAGTGGAGACATCTAGATCCCCAAAGATTGTCATAGCAACAGTTCTAGGAATTGGAGTTGCAGTCATAACTAATAAATGTGGTGGCTTTGTTGCCTTCATCCGAAGTGCATCTCGTTGTTCAACGCCAAATCTATGTTGTTCATCTACAACTACTAAAGCCAAATCGTTGAATTCAACACCCTCGCTAATCAGAGCGTGGGTTCCGATAACTATTCCAGCTTCGCCATTCTTAATTTTTCCTAGTGCTTCACGTTTAACTGATGCGGTAAGCGACCCTGTAAGCAGTGCTAACTGCGTTCCTTCACCACTTCCCTGCAACGTGCCGGCCTCGGCTAATTCGCCGAGTAATTTGGATATCGTTTTAAAATGTTGAGCCGCTAAAACTTCAGTCGGTGCGAGTAGCGCCGCCTGTCCACCGGATTCAATAACAGAGAGCATTGCCCGAAGTGCGACAACTGTTTTTCCAGAACCTACTTCTCCTTGAAGTAATCGGTGCATCGGATGTGGTTGCTTCATATCAGCGGCAATCTCACCAATAACTTCTAGCTGGCCATCAGTAAATTTATAAGGAAGCTTTGCTTCAAAAACACTCACTAATCCATCTGTTTTGATTGCTCGCGCCGTTGCATCAAGGGCTTTTAATTCTGCGCGACGTTGAGCTAATAACAGTTGCAACAAAATCGCTTCATCAAAGGTTAAGCGCATTCTTGCAAGTTCGGCTGCTTCTAAAGATTCTGGTTTATGAATTGAGATTAACGCCTCTTTTAAATCTGGATACCCAAATTCCTCTCTAACGCTTGCTGGTAAGTAATCTTCGATTTCTCCGAGCGAATCCAAGATAATTTCCAAACATTGCGAAATTTTCCATGAAGGCATCTTTCCGCCAGCTGGATAAACCGGTAGAAATTTTCCAGCAAAAGCTGCGAGCGCAGAATCGACATCATCACCATCCGGAATTAATTGATAATCAGGATGTGAAAGTTGGCGCTTGCCATTAAAGGATCCGACTTTGCCCGCGAACATTCCGGTCTTGCCAATTTTTAACTCTTTCTCGCGCCAAGGTTGATTGAAGAATGTCAGCGACATAACTGCGCTGCCATCAGTCACATTTACTTCTAAAATATTTCGACCATTAGCTCGCCTAGTTTTAACAGCAGCAATTTCAGCCAGAACAGTTACTTCATCGCCCTCTAAAAGCTCGGAGATGTCGGAGAACTCCCCGCGTACGACATAACGCCGCGGATAGTGGCGAAGCAGGTCTTCAACGGTAGTCATACCGAATGACTTGGTTAAGGCATCAGCAGTTCGGTCGCCAATTACGCCCTTAAGGCGATCGGTCAGTCGAAGGGAGGTGGCCATTGCCCTATCTTCTCGCGCGGATTAGCCAATCCCCGTGTAGACGGGGTAATCTTTGCGACTTATTGCGAAACCCGTAATTTAACTTGATTCAAGGGAGTAACACCGTGTCCTCTAACTGCGATATCTGCGGCAAGGGTCCTAGCTTCGGCAATAAGGTCTCCCACTCAATGCGCAAGACTCGTCGTCGCTGGAATCCAAATATCCAACGCGTACGTACTCTTGTTGGCGGAACCCCAAAGCGTCAAAACGTCTGTGCTTCATGCCTAAAGGCTGGAAAAGTTACTCGCTAAAAAGCGGTTGTATATCCATTGATGGCTGGTTGGCCACCAAGATGAACGTAACAAACTTTTGAACCTTCTTTAAAGTATCCCTCTTTTATTAAATCAATCATTCCTGCCATCGATTTACCTTCGTAAACCGGATCAGTAATCATTCCTTCAAGTTGACCAACTAATTTAATGGCATCGATTGTTCTAGCTCCAGCAACCCCATAAATTCCATCGTGCCAACGATCTAGTAGAACAATTTCGGAGTCGCGTAGTTCACGTCCAAGATCGATTGCTGCTGCAGTTCGAGAAGCAATGCGTTTAATCTGATCCCAAGTTTTTTCAACAGTAGCCGAAGCATCAATTCCAATAACAGATTCTGCGCGGTTGGAATGTGCAAATCCTGCAATCATTCCACCTTGTGAAGAACCAGTTACTGAACAAACTATAAAATTATCAAATTTAAAACCAAGTTCGCGCTCTTGATCTTCTACCTCAAAGGCCCAGCCTGCGAAGCCATGTCCGCCGAGTGGATGATCTGAAGCACCTGCGGGAATTGCATAAGGCTTACCGCCTCTAGCGATTACATCCGCAATTGCTTCTTCCCAAGATTTTCTAAAACCAATATCAAAGCCAGCGGGATCAAGGCGAACTTCTGCACCCATAATTCGACTGAGCAAAATATTTCCGGTCTTCTCGTAATTAACTTCATCCCAATCAACCCAATGCTCTTGAACTAAAACACATTTGAGTCCTAAATGCGCAGCAACGGCGGCAACTTGTCTTGTGTGATTTGATTGCACACCACCGATTGAAACTAAAGTGTCACAACCTTGTGCCAAAGCTTCGGCGGCAAGATATTCGAGTTTGCGGGTCTTGTTTCCACCATAAGCAAGGCCGGAGTTAACATCTTCTCGCTTTGCCCAAATCTCAACCTTTCCACCTAAGTGTTCACTTAAGCGATCAAGTCTTTGTAATGGAGACTGACCGAAAGTTAGTTTTTCTCTTGGAAATGATTCAAGTTTGGCTCTAGACATTCGCAAATACTCTCACATGTATTAGAAATGACGAAAGCCAACATCCGGAAGTTCTGAGATTCCTAAAACTTTTACCTCTGTTCCACTCACGACTTTTCCAATAACGATAGCGCCATCAGGAACTTTCGCACTAGTTGTTGCAACGAATACATGATCTTCCCCGCCACCGAGAATCCATCGCCATACTTGCGAAGAATCTAAATCTAAAAGCTCTTTGAAATCTGGATTAGCTGAGATTAGTTTCGAATCGATCTCAATGCCTACGCTAGATGCTTGTGCAATATGAGCTAGCTCAGAAAGCAAGCCATCACTCACATCACACATTGAATTAACGGTTCGAAATTGGGTTGCCAATTTGTAATTTACGACCGGCTTCT
>WLJZ01000001.1 GCA_009701525.1 Actinomycetota bacterium | reverse complement strand
TTTGATTCTTGGTGGACCGTACTGGGATCGAACCAGTGACCCCCACAATGTCAATGTGGTGCTCTACCGCTGAGCCAACGATCCATTTCGGTATAACTGCTTTTATGCTGGTGGGATATTACATCAGTTTGATTTGTGTTGAAACTCGAAGGCTTAATAGTGCTGGCACCCGCTTGTAGGGCTTACTAAATGCCTTGAAATCTCTAATCTCAAGACATGGAATTTAAAACAATTATTGAACCGTTTCGTATTCACTCAGTGGCACCAATCGCAATGACTACTGAAAGCCAGCGTGAGAAATATATTTCGAAAGCTGGCTACAACCTCTTCTCTCTTCTTTCAGATGATGTCCTCATTGATCTGCTCACTGATTCGGGGACAGGAGCGATGAGCAGAAATCAATGGGCTGCAATCCAACGTGGCGATGAGTCTTATGCAGGCTCGCCTTCTTGGTTAACTTTTAAGGATGCAGTTCAAAATCTCTTCCCCTTCAAACACATAATCCCGACACATCAAGGACGTGCTGCTGAGAAAATTCTCTTCACTGCAATCGGCGGCGAAGGAAAAGTAATTCCGAATAACACTCACTTCGATACGACCAGAGCGAATATTGAGTATTCAAAAGCTAAAGCAGTTGATCTTGTAATTGCAGAAGGAAAAGACCCTGCGAGCACCCATCCGTTTAAGGGAAATATGGATTTAGTTGCATTAGAAAACTTTATTGCTGAAACAGGTGTTGCGAATATTCCTTGCGTAATGATGACAATTACAAATAATTCAGGTGGGGGACAACCGGTTTCACTCGAGAATCTGCGAGCTGTTAGCGCTATATGCAAGAAGTATGGAATTCCATTCTTCTTGGATGCTTGCCGCTTCGCAGAGAATGCCTGGTTCATCAGGGAACGTGAAGCCGGTCAAGGCGACCGCAATGTTGCAGATATTGTGCGTGAGATTGCTGGACTCGCAGATGGCATGACTATTAGTGCGAAGAAAGATCCATTTGGAAATATTGGCGGTTGGTTAGCCATGAATGATGATGGATTAGCAATGGTTGCACGCAACCTTTTAATACTTACTGAAGGTTTCCCAACATACGGCGGACTTGCGGGCCGAGATTTAGAAGCACTTGCTGTTGGTTTAAGTGAAGCGGTGTCACATGATTATTTGAGATATCGAATTCAATCAACGGCTTACTTGGGCAATGCACTTGCGAAAATGGGAATTCCGGTTGTTCAACCAATCGGTGGACATGCGGTTTATCTGGATGCAAAAGCACTTCTTCCGCACATTCCTGCACTGCAATATCCGGGACAGGCCCTTGCAGTGGAGCTTTACAAAGTCGGAGGAATTCGAGGATGCGAGATCGGCAGTGTGATGTTTGGCCGCAAGCCAGATGGAAGTGAAGTTGCATCTGCAATGGAACTAGTGAGACTTGCTATACCAAGACGGACATACACTCAAAGCCATATTGATTATGTAATCGAGGTATGTGGCGAAGTCTTGAAACGGGCACCCAAGTTATCTGGATACAAGATTGTCAAAGAGCCACCAGCTCTTCGACACTTTACTTCTGAGTTTGCGCCGCTTTAAGCGCGGCCGAAATCATCTTCTAAGCGTTCGATATCGTCTTCACCAAAGTATGAACCAGTTTGGACCTCGACAAAGATGATTTCGTTATCGCCGGTATTTGCCAGGCGATGTAAAACGCCGATTTGAAATTCAACGGTATCGCCAGCTTTAACTTTTGAAACGTCGCCATTGATGGTTACTTCACCAGTTCCTTGAACTATGAACCAATGCTCGGCACGGTGTTTATGTCTTTGATATGAAAGTCTGGATCCTGGTTTCATCCAGATACATTTAACTTTGTGCGTTGATGATTCCTGGAGAACTTCATAGCGACCCCAAGGACGTTCTGATTTCTCTAATTCACTCATCAGATTCCTTACTTATATTTGCGTAAGTTAATTATGGAGGTCGGAACGGGATTTGAACCCGTGTAGCAGGATTTGCAGTCCTGAGCCTCGCCTCTCGGCCATCCGACCATCTTTTCCTGCACGTGCTTCACATATCTAGCATCAGAGCGGACGACCGGGTTCGAACCGGCGACCTGAACCTTGGCAAGGTTCCGCGCTACCAACTGCGCTACGTCCGCATTCTTGCAAACCACATTTCTGCAGAATCAAGAGGGCAAATCTAGCGCAACAAACGGGCAAGCGCCAAAGCGCAAGATCCCACGTGATACCGGGTTTACTTCCTTCGCGTCATCTACCGTTGCCCCGTGGAAAATAACCAGCCCTTCTTCTGGATGAATGGGATTTTGGCTACCGATTTAATCGAAATTAGTAGCGACCCTGAGGTTCTAGACGATGGCGGATTCTGGGCAGTAACAACAACTTTTGAAGGAAAATACACCTTCGCAAAATTCGCAAGTGTTTCAAGGGGAGTGGCATTTCCAAAGGTCGAGGAGTGGCCAGGACTCACGCAAGTTTGGGAGAGCACACTTTCGCAGAGTGAATATGAAAACTATGTTGAGAAGATTAGAAGCGAAATCGAACTTGGAAATGTTTATCAAGTCAATGCCTGTCGAATATTGAAGACTGAAATTGATAACAAGCTCTCCTTAGCTCCACTTTTTGCCAAACTTCTTGCGAAAAATCCCGCACCCAATTCCTCGTTTCTAAGGCTTCCAGATTTTGAAATTGCTTCTGCTTCACCTGAACTATTTATCTCCAGACATGGCTTGCAGATAAAGACCAGCCCAATTAAAGGAACCCGAAAATTGGCAGAGACTGGTTCTAGTTTTTCAGAGAAAGATAAGTCCGAGAACATAATGATCGTAGATCTCATGCGAAATGATTTCGGGAGAATCTGCGAACCAGGGACTGTGAAAGTTAAAGAGTTGCTTCGTGCTGAATTGCACCCGGGTTTAGAGCACTTGGTTTCTGATGTAGTTGGTGAAGTTTCGAGTGAAATAACTTGGGGCCAGATATTCGAAAATGTTCTGCCACCAGGATCAGTAAGTGGAACCCCGAAATACACTGCGGTCCAGTTGATAGCTGAAGAAGAGCCCAGCAGCAGAGGCCCTTATTGCGGCGCACTCGGATGGATAGAGGGTCTTGAAAGTGTTTTAAGTGTTGCAATTCGAATCTTCTGGAAGCGCGGAAATATTTTGAAGTTTGGAGCCGGCGCCGGTATTACTTGGGCGAGTGATCCGACATCTGAATGGGAGGAGACGGAATTAAAAGCTGCAAAGTTACTTTCAATTGCAGGTGGATTGCGAAGTGATCGCTGGCCATTTGGTTCTGGCTTGTTTGAAACTATTCGGGTTGAAAATGGAAAGCCGCAATTATTGCGCGAACATTTAGAGCGGGCACGAAATAGCGCTCTAGCTTTGGGATTTTCAGTTCCAAGCGATCTTGAAATATTTGAAAAAATTGGAGCGCTAGATCAAATTGAATTAGGAAGATTGCGGCTTACTTTTGGCGAGACCTTCCAGGTGTCGTTGGATCCATATGTTGAATCAAAGAACAGCGCACGAGTTGGAATCCGAAACTGCGTAGTTGATCTTGCAGCTAAAGCCCATAAGTCATTTCCATATACCGAAAATCTCAAGATGTTGACGCAAGCACGGGTGGATGGCTTTGACGAAATAATTATTATTAATCAAGATAATCGGGTATGCGAAGGCGCCATCTCTAACTATGTTTTCAGGATTGATAATTTATGGATTACGCCAAGCCTAGAATCTGGAGTGCTTCCTGGAATCATCAGAGGGCTCGTCATATCAAGTGGCTTAGCTATCGAGAGCGAGATCAGCGAATCAGAGCTAGAAAAGGCAACTCATGCATTTGCGCTTTCAGCGCTACGAATTGCGCAACCTATCTATGAAATCGCAGGTCGAAAATTACAAGAGGATGAAATTAGTAAGCAATGGGCAGTTAAATTGCGGGAAATATTGCAAGCTAATTCGGTAGGCTAAGCGCGTGGCAAATATTTCTATCTCAGTAAATGGCGAGAAACAGAGCGTCGATGCTGAAATACGTCCTACCGAATTATTTGCCGAAAAAAATGAAATCGTCGTCTGCAAGATTAACGGCGAGCTTAAGGATTTATGGAGCGAGCTAAAAGAGGGTGACGTTGTTGAGTCAGTAAGTATTGATTCTCCCGAGGGGCTATCAGTCTTGCGACATTCGACAGCGCACGTAATGGCGCAAGCCGTTCAAGAAGTTTTTCCAGAAACGAAGTTAGGAATTGGGCCACCAATTACAGATGGCTTTTACTATGACTTCGATCCACTAAAACCATTTAATCCAGATGATCTGGAAAAACTCGAATCTGCTATGCGCAAAATTATTAAAGCTGGTCAGAGATTTCGCCGAAGGGTTGTGACAGATAAAGAAGCTCTTGCTGAACTTGCGCATGAGCCATTTAAATGCGAACTGATAGGGCTTAAATCAACCGCTACCGATGATGAATCTAGTGTTGAAGTCGGAGCTGGCGAATTAACAATTTATGACAACCTTGGGCGCGACGGTCAACCTGCATGGAGTGATTTATGCCGTGGTCCACATCTGCCTTCAACAAAACATATCCCTGCATTTAAATTAATGCGCACGGCTGCGGCATATTGGCGTGGTTCTGAGAAGAATCCGATGTTGCAACGTATCTACGGCACTGCTTGGCCATCACAAGAAGCGCTAGATGGATATTTGAATTTATTGGCAGAAGCCGAAAAGCGCGATCATCGTCGCCTTGGAACTGAGTTGGATTTATTCTCATTCCCCGAAGAAGTTGGTTCGGGGCTTGCAGTGTTTCATCCTAAGGGCGGAATTATTCGCCGCGCGATGGAAGATTACTCAAGACGTCGCCATGAAGAAGAGAATTATCAATTTGTTTATTCACCACATTTAACTAAAGCTGCACTGTTCGAAACTTCAGGTCACTTACAGTGGTATTCCGAGGGCATGTATCCGCCAATGGTTATGGATGAAGAGCTACATGCAGATGGCACTATCAAGCGCGCGGGTCAAAAGTATTACATGAAGCCTATGAACTGCCCGTTCCATAACCTTATTTACAAATCTTCATCGCGGTCGTATCGCGAACTGCCACTTCGATTATTTGAGTTTGGAACCGTTTACCGTTATGAAAAATCTGGTGTGATTCACGGTTTAACTCGGGCTCGCGGTTTTACTCAAGATGATGCGCATATCTATTGCACCAAAGATCAGATGCTGGGTGAATTAGATAGCCTGCTGACGTTCGTACTAAATTTACTGCGAGATTACGGCCTTGAAGATTTCTATCTTGAACTTTCAACTAAGAATCCAGAGAAATCTGTTGGCGCAGATGCAGATTGGGAAGCTGCAACTGAGGCGCTGCGCATCGCTGCCACCAAACAGAATTTAGAACTTGTATTAGATCCTGGTGGCGCGGCTTTTTATGGTCCAAAGATTTCAGTGCAGGCTAAAGATGCAATTGGTAGAACTTGGCAGATGTCTACGATCCAAGTTGATTTCCAACTTCCACAGAGATTTGATTTGGAATACCAAGCATCAGATGGCTCAAGACAACAACCTGTGATGATTCACCGCGCGCTATTCGGTTCGATCGAAAGATTCTTCGGCGTACTAACAGAACACTATGCCGGTGCCTTCCCTCCCTGGTTAGCTCCAGTACAGGTACGTGGAATTCCGGTAGCCGATAGTTTCACTCCTTACTTAGAAGAAGTCATAACCAAGATGCGCAAAGCTGGCATTCGCGTTGACATTGATGCCTCTGATGATCGCATGCAGAAGAAAGTGCGCACTGCACAACTTGAGAAAATTCCATTCATGATGATTGCAGGCGAGGAAGATCAAAAAGCGGGCGCAGTTTCATTTAGATATCGCAACGGCGAACAGAAAAATGGAATCTCGGTGGATGATGCAATTGCTGAAGTTCTAGCAGCTGTTGCTAATCGAATTCAGATTTAACTATGAGTGATGTGCATCTAAACGGCGGAGCGGGAATGCCAGATCGCTGGCAGCGACTGTGGGCCCCACATCGAATGTCCTATCTTGAGGGCGAAAATCGACCACTTCCGGGCAATGAAATCGAATGTCCGTTCTGCAGAATTCCAAAGCTAACTGATGAAGAAGGTTTGATTGTTGCAAGAGGCAGTGAGGCATATGTTGTTATGAATCTTTATCCGTATAACGCCGGACATTTACTTATTTGTGCCAACAGGCACGTTGCTGATTTAACTGATTTAACCACTAGCGAACGTAATGAAATCTTTGAACTTTCATCCCATGCGATGAAGACGCTGCGAAAAGTTAGCGGCGCTGCTGGATTTAATTTAGGCATGAATCAAGGTGCGGTATCAGGAGCCGGGGTTGCTGAACATATTCACCAACATGTAATTCCACGTTGGGCTGGTGATGCAAACTTCATGCCATTAATTGGAGAGACTAAAGTTCTGCCGCAGCTGCTAACTGAAACCAGAAGCGCACTAGCTGCTGCTTGGTAGCGTATTTAACAAGGTAGCAATTTCAAAGCTACCAAGTGCATTCGAAGGTATAAATGGAATCGCTGGGAAAGCAAGCGCATCGGCAAATCCCGTAGGGCCAAATTCAGCCGACTTATCTAGATACTCTTTACGAAATTCAAAAACTAGAACCTTATGTTCGGGATCACTCTCACGTTCAACGCGCCCGCCATGAGAATAATCAGATAATTTCAAAGTATCTAAATCAATTAAGGCACTTGGATTTCCGCCATCATCATGTAGAACTAAGTAGGGCGTTAAAACCTCATCTAACATCCGACCCGCAATTGCACTCATGTCATCGAAATCAACTTCGCCATTTGTTAAATCGGTTATCAAAATTAGCGATGGAATATATAGCTCTCTTGCGGTTGCCCAGTTGGCAATATTCTCAGCAGAGATCCCATCTACTGCGCTGACTACGAATAGAGCCACATCGCTGGCTTCTAGTTCCACAGCTTTTAGTCCAAAAAATTCTGCGATTTCAACACTCGATTTACCCAACAGAGATACCTGCAAATTGGGCTTAATTGGTGGGAAGATTTGGGTGCTCACGACAACCAAGCCTACGATGGGAAAGATGCTTCAGGAATCATTACGCGCCCCAGTCACCAGATTAATTACCCCTATCTGCAGTGGCTTAATTCGTATCGGAATTTCGGCAAATGCCATAACAGCGGCAGGCGCGTTGGGAACGATAGTTACAGCACTTCTAACTTTTACCAATGGGCGATTCTTTCTCGGAACTCTAGTAATTGTATTTTTCGTTCTCTTTGATTTGCTCGATGGAACTATCGCTAGATTGTCACAGAAGGGTTCTAGTCCTTGGGGTGCGCTTTTAGATTCAACTCTAGATCGACTAACTGATGCGCTGATTTTAGGCAGCGTAGCTTGGTACCTAATTGAAATTGATGATCAACTTGTTCCTGTGGTCTTAGCCTCGGCGGTTTTAGGTTTTCTAATTTCGTATATTAAAGCCCGTTCAGAATCGTTGGGAATCCCTTGCAACGGAGGATTCGCTGAGCGGACCGAACGTCTGATCATTGTTTTAGTCACAACAGGATTTGCTGGTCTAGGTGTTCCATATATTTTGGCTATTGGATTCTGGCTGCTAACGCTTGCAAGTCTGGTTACAGTAATTCAACGGCTCACAATTGTTTATCGGGGTGCTAAGTGAGCGATCACTTGGTCTATCTTGGTTACAGTCTGGCTTGGAAAATAGTTCGACTTCTTCCTGAAAAAACCGCTTACAAATTAGCCAATCGATTCGCCGACATTTTGTATGGGAAGAATGGCAAAAGTGTTGAGCGATTGCGCAGTAATTACCGCAGAGTTCAACCAACTTTAAGTCCTGATCAACTCGAATTTCTTACTAATGCTGGGATGCGTTCATACTTAAGATATTGGTGTGACACTTTTAGATTCCCAAGTTGGGATACCGCAAGGCTATTAGCCACGACGACTTGTGAGAATGAGAATTTCTTACGCGATGCCATTGTCGAAAAACGGGGTTGCATTGTCGCCTTACCTCATGCCGGCAACTGGGATCACGCTGGTGCCTATTTTTGCGCCACCGGAATTCCACTTACGACAGTGGCCGAACATTTAAAGCCAGAAAAATTGTTTCGAAAGTTCTTGGAATATCGAACAGCCATCGGCATGGAAGTCTTAGATTTAAATTCTCGTAGCATCGCAACTCTTTCACAACGATTGCGCGCTGGAAAACTCGTTGCACTAGTTGCGGACCGAGATTTATCAAAGAATGGAATCCCAGTTTCATTTTTTGGTCAAGGCGCCAAAATGCCCGGTGGGCCAGCACTGCTTGCGATTTCAACAGGTGCAGATCTAATCACTGCTTTTGTTAAGTATGAAGCAACTGGTATTCGGATAATTTTTGAAGAAGCAATTGCGGTACCAAGCGAAGGCTCATCATCAGAGAAAGCTGCGAAGATGACGCAGATAATGGCTGATCGATTTGCAAAACAAATCAAGGAGCACACTGTTGATTGGCATATGCTCCAACGAATCTGGGTTGAATAAATATGCGTAAATTACGAATCGGCGTTGTATGTCCATATGGATGGGATACGCCAGGTGGCGTGCAGATTCATATAAAAGAGTTGGCGCATTGGTTGATTGAAAGAGGCCATAGCGTCTCGGTGTTGGCACCTGTAACAAATGAAGATGAGAATATCGAGCCTTGGGTTGTATCCGCCGGGCGTCCGATTTCCATTCCATATAACGGAGCTGTTGCAAAAGTTATTTTTGGGCCACTTGCTTCTTCAAGAGTGAAGCAGTGGATTTCTGCAGGTGAATTTGATTTGTTGCACTTACATGAACCAGCCATTCCTTCACTATCTCTTCTTGCAGGTTGGGCCGGAGATGGTCCAATGGTTTCGACCTTCCATGCTGCTGCTAATTCACAGAAAGTGGCTAATGCGATTGGAACAATGCTCGATCCATTAATTGAACGGATCACCGCAAAGATTGCAGTAAGTGAGATAGCAAGAGAGACGTTAAAAGATAGATTTCATACCGAAGCCGTAGTAATTCCAAATGGAATTGATACCCATAAATTCGAAGGCATAGGTCCGCGAGCGGAATGGGCGCTGCCTAACACAATAGGTTTCATCGGTCGCTTTGATGAACCACGTAAAGGTCTTAGCGTTCTACTGGAAGCCATCCCCGAAATAATCAAAGAGGTGCCAAACCTTCGAGTATTAATAGCTGGACCAGGAGATAGTGCAGATTTTTCGAAACAAGTTTCGCCACAGATTCGCGATCGCATAACTTTCCTTGGGCGAATCTCAGAGCTAGAGAAAGCTCAATTCTTCAAGTCGATCTCACTTTATATCGCACCTAACACGGGTGGCGAATCATTTGGAATCATTCTCACCGAAGCAATGGCTGCCAAGACGGCGATAGTGGCAAGTGATTTACCAGCATTTGTAAACCTTTTAGAAAATGGAAAATCTGGCGAGATATTTCAATCCGAGAATTCAAAAGCTCTTGCCAAATCAGTCATAAATTTGTTAAGTCAAGATGAACTTCGAAACCAAATCGCAGAAGCTGGCCTAGTACGTGCCCAAATTTTTGACTGGAACACAGTTGGCGAACAGATTCTCTCGGTCTATGAAATGGCTTTAGTGGGCAACACTAAAGTTACCTTGGCCTCTGAAAATCGTTTCTGGAATAGATTACGCTCAAATGATTAAATCAATTATTGCGATTTCATTCGCCCTAGTTCTTTTTGGTTGGTATCTCTCGGCCTTGGCATCACGACTAGATGCGCTGCACCATAGAGTTGAAACTTCTTGGGCCCACCTAGATGCCCTACTTCAGAAGCGGGCCGCTATTGCACTTGAAATAGCGCTCTCTAAGGGAGTCGATGCGGCAACGAGTCTGGTCTTAACTGCAGCTGCATATCAAGCGCGTGAGGCTAATATCGTTGAGCGAAGTGATGCCGAGATAGCGCTTTCGCAGAGCTTGGAATTGATAATTGCTGACGAAGCTTCGGTTCCAAGTGGAATCGATACAAACCTTTTAGAATCACTTAAGTTATTGACTGAAAAGATCGCAGTTGGAATCACAATCCATACTGAAGCAGTATCAAGTGCCCAAAACCTTCGCGGCCGAATACTTTTTCGAATTTTTAGATTAGCTGGTCATGCACCACTTCCGATGCGATATTCATTTGAGGATGATATTTTATGAAAAATTTCAAGAAGATAATTGCTGGGTTTTCACTACTAATAGTGCTGAGCTCGTGCGCGACGCCATCTAGCATTGTAAAAAAGGTTTCTGGTCGCGATATCGAACGCAATATTTTGACCAATCTACCTGGGAAAAATGGTCCAGTTCTTGCTGTGAAAATTGATGACACGAATCCTGCCCATCCCCAAGTTGGTCTTGCAAAAGCTGATGTTGTTTATATAGAGCAAGTTGAAGGTGGATTAACGCGCCTGGCGGCGATTTTCACTAATCAAATTCCAGCTCTGATTGGACCAGTTCGTTCGGCAAGAATCAGCGACATCGAAATTCTCGCGCAATACGGGCGAGTGGCTTTTGCTTACAGTGGTGCGCAAACTAAGTTGCGCCCAGTATTGGCTGCAGCAAATTTGGAGAATGTGAGCGCTGAGATAAACCCACCTTCGATTTATCAGACTGATAGCAATCGTTTTGCCCCAACAAATATGATGCTAGATGCCAGAGCGCTTCTAACAAAGACTATTGATGCAGAAGGAAAACAAATTGATAGCGTGCGATCTGTTGGTTGGCAATTCGGGAAAATTGCTGAAAGTTCAAAGAAAGTTGATTCAATATCTTTTAAGTGGCCAGCCTCTAGATATGGCGCAACCTGGTCGGCGACGCAAAAGCGATGGCTTCTGACATATGGCGGCAAACCCAATTTAGATTCAGAAGGCGTTGTGTTGGGTGGCGCTAATTTAGTTATTCAAAAAGTTTCGATTACCAATTCGATTTATCACGACAAAGTGGGCGGTGTTACGCCTTTAAGTAACACTGTTGGATCGGGATCAGGATACTTGCTTCGCGATGGGAAAGTTGTTGCTATTAATTGGCAACGGCCAAGCGCAGAAGTCGGAACCATTTGGACTTTGGCCGATGGAAGTGTGGCCAATTTTGCAGATGGTCAGGTCTGGATTGCGCTTACTGATAGCGAACCTACCTTCACCTACCCAGCTCCGGCCCCGAGTGCGAAGGCGTCAAAGTCAAAGTAGACTCAGCCCAAGATTTATCCCAGATATTTTCCAAATTAGAAGCAATCACAGGAGTAGTTGATGTCTAAAGGCAGAGAGACTGAAGTAGGTAGCGCACGAGTAAAGCGCGGTATGGCAGAAATGCTTAAGGGTGGCGTCATCATGGATGTCGTCAATGTTGAGCAGGCCAAAATTGCCGAAGATGCTGGCGCAGTTGCTGTGATGGCTCTCGAACGAGTTCCTGCAGATATTCGCGCGCAGGGCGGCGTCTCACGTATGTCGGATCCTGACATGATTGAAAAGATTCAAGCTGCAGTATCAATTCCAGTTATGGCAAAGGTTCGTATCGGACACTTTGCTGAAGCTCAAATTTTAGAGACGCTAAAAGTTGATTACATCGATGAATCAGAAGTCTTAACACCTGCAGATTATGAACATCATATTGATAAGTGGAATTTCACAATTCCTTTTGTGTGCGGTGCTACTAATTTAGGTGAAGCGCTACGACGAATTAATGAAGGTGCTGCAATGATTCGCTCAAAGGGCGAAGCAGGCACTGGCGATGTTTCAAATGCAACAACTCATATGCGAAAAATTGGTAGTGAAATCCGCCGACTAACTTCAATGCGTGAAGATGAACTTTATGTCGCAGCAAAAGAGTTACAGGCTCCATATGCTCTTGTGAAAGAAGTTGCCGAAACTGGAAAGCTTCCAGTTGTTCTATTCACCGCTGGCGGAATTGCTACGCCTGCAGATGCATCAATGATGATGCAACTTGGCGCAGATGGTGTATTTATCGGTTCTGGAATTTTCAAATCAGGCGATGCTGCAAAGCGGGCGGCTGCTTGTGTGAAAGCAACTACTTATTACAACGATGCAAAAATTGTTGCCCAGGCTTCTCGAGGATTAGGCGAAGCAATGGTCGGAATTAATGTTGCAGATATTCCTGTTCCACATCGATTGGCTGAGCGGGGCTGGTAACTATGAACGTTGGAGTCTTAGCGCTCCAAGGTGATTTTCGGGAACATCTGATTGCACTCAGCGATTGTGGAGTATCCGCAAAGTTAGTAAAAACCCCGGCAGAAATAGCCGAGGTTGATGCCTTGGTAATTCCTGGTGGCGAATCAACAACTATTTCTAAGTTGGCGAAGGCTTTCGATCTATTCGACTTAATTTCCAAGCGAATTGCTGATGGCCTGCCAACGTATGGTTCATGCGCTGGAATGATTCTTGTAAGCAAATCAATTATTGATCCAGCATCAAATCAGGAGACTTTCGGCGGAATCGATATGCAGGTTCGGCGAAATGCATTTGGGCGACAAACTGAATCTTTCGAAGTTGATCTAGATTTCAAGGGAATTTCAGGCAGCCAAATACGAGGCGTATTTATTCGAGCGCCTTGGGTTGAAAATTATGGTCCCGGGGTCGAAGTTCTAGCGAGCGTTGAGGTCGGGGGAGTTAGCCACCCTGTTGCAGTTTCCAGCGGAAAGGTGCTTGCTACCGCCTTTCATCCAGAATTAACTGGCGATATTCGGGTTCATAAGTATTTCTTAGAAGAGCTTTGTAAATAATTTTTCAAGTTAAACTACGGTAATTGATTTATAGGGGGTTCGAGCGTGTCAGGCCATTCCAAGTGGGCAACGACAAAGCACAAAAAGGCGATCATCGATTCGCGTCGTGCTAAAAACTTTGCAAAATTGATTAAGGGAATTGAAGTTGCGGCGCGCAATGGTGGCGCAGATATCTCTGGAAACCCAACTCTTTTTGATGCAATAGCTAAGGCGAAGAAGAGTTCAATGCCAGCCGACAATATTGATCGCGCAGTTAAACGTGGAGCTGGTCTTGAATCTGGTGGCGCTGATTGGCAGACAATTATGTACGAGGGCTATGGCCCAAATGGTGTTGCACTTCTGATCGAATGTCTGTCAGATAACCGAAATCGTGCCGCCTCAGAAGTACGTGTTGCGGTAACTAGAAATGGCGGATCGATGGCAGATCCTGGTTCGGTCTCATATATGTTCAATCGCAAAGGCGTTGTAATTGTTGCTAAGTCCGAGAGCATCACCGAAGATAAAATTTTAGAACAGGTTTTAGATGTTGGCGCAGAAGAAGTAAATGACTTGGGTGAATCTTTTGAAGTTGTGAGTGAGCCAAGTGATCTAGTTGCAGTTCGTACTGCGCTGCAAAATGCCGGCATTGATTATGAATCTGCTGACACTTCATTTCTGCCTTCTGTTTCTGTTCCACTTGATGCCGAAGGAGCAACAAAAGTTTTTGCACTTATCGATGCAATCGAAGAGTTGGATGACGTCCAGAACGTCTTCGGAAACTTCGATGTATCAGATGAGGTAATGGCTAGCCTTTAAGATGCGAGTTCTCGGGGTCGATCCTGGATTAACTAGATGCGGCTTGGGAATTGTTGAAAATGGCAACGCTGCTAAATTAGTGATGGTTGGCGTTGGCGTAATAACAACACCAAGTGATTTAGAACTTTCCCAGAGATTGCTCGCCCTAGAAACTGAATTAATAACTTGGATCACAGAATTCAAACCGGATGTAATTGCAGTAGAGCGAGTGTTCTCGCAACTAAATATTCGAACCGCGATGTCTACCGGACAAGCAGCAGGTGTTGCCCTTCTAATTGCTGCCAGATTGGGAATTCCAGTCGCCATGCACACCCCAACTGAGGTGAAAGCGGCAGTAACTGGCAGCGGTCGGGCGGATAAAAAGCAGGTGGCTCTCATGGTGCAAAAATTGTTAGCGCTAAAAGAAATCCCAAAACCCGTAGACAGCACAGACGCACTTGCCTTAGCTATCTGCCATCATTGGCGCGGTACAGGAAATGCGCGAATCGAAGCCGCTGTGGCTAAGGAGAAAGCGCGGATAGCGAAAGCGACAAAGTGATGATTGCCTCGGTTAGTGGAGTTGTTAAAGCAACAACTTTGAGTTCTGCTGTGATTGAAGTTGGTGGCGTTGGGCTATCGGTTTCACTTCCGGCAAGATTTGCAGCTTCACTAAGCGTTGGAATTCAAGCCGAAATTTTCACCACTTTAGTTGTGCGCGAAGATTCCTTGACTCTCTTCGGTTTTGATCGCGCTAGCTCGAGAGATTTTTTTGAACTATTGCAAACCGTTAGTGGAATTGGACCAAAAGTAGCCCAATCAGCGCTTTCGATTTACGAACCTGAAGAATTAGCAAGTGCAATTTCTAGCGAAAATTCCGCAGCCCTTGAGCGGATTCCTGGCCTTGGTAAGAAGGGTGCGCAACGCGCAGTTCTGGAGTTAAAGGAGAAAGTTTCTGGGCTCGCTCTGACTCGCAAGTCCAATTCGCAGAGTAAAGATAATTGGCGAACCCAGTTATTGAGCGCCTTGATTGGCCTCGGATTTTCAGCACGTGATGCTCAGAGTGGCGTTGATTTTCTCGCAAACGAATTGGGCGCAGAAGCAGATACAACAGATATTTCAGCGCTACTTAAATTAGCGCTACAAAATCAGGGTCGGAAATAGCAATGAGTGAAGAGAAACGAATTACTGAAACTGGAGGCGATGAATTCGAACGCTCGCAAGAGTTAGCGCTTCGACCAAAGTCCTTAGAAGAGTTTGTTGGACAGAAGCGAGTTGCTGATCAATTAGATCTCTTATTGTCTGCTGCCAGAAATAGAAAGAGCCCAGCAGACCACGTTCTACTTTCGGGGCCGCCAGGTTTAGGTAAAACAACTTTGGCAATGATTATTGCCACAGAAATGGGAGCGCCGATTCGGATTACCAGTGGACCAGCAATTCAACATGCTGGTGATTTGGCATCAATACTCTCTTCCCTTGTCGAAGGAGAAATTCTATTTTTAGATGAGATTCATCGAATGTCGAGACCAGCAGAAGAGCTGCTCTATTTGGCTATGGAAGATTTTCGGGTAGATGTAATTGTTGGTAAAGGCCCAGGGGCAACAGCTATCCCATTAGAACTTCCACATTTCACACTTGTTGGTGCAACTACTCGCGCTGGATTATTACCGAGCCCACTTCGCGATCGATTTGGTTTTACTGCGCAATTAGATTTCTATGAAGATGGCGAATTATCGGTAATTGTTGAACGCAGTGCGAACTTGCTCGGAGTTAAAATAGATAAAGCTGCCGTTATCGAATTGGGATCGCGTTCTAGAGGAACTCCTCGCGTAGCCAACAGATTACTTCGAAGAGTTCGTGACTATGCACAAGTTCATGGCGATGGAAGTGTGGGAATTTCGCAGGCCAGGGCAGCGCTCGAAATGTATGAAGTAGATGCGATTGGTTTGGATCGACTAGATCAGAGCGTATTAGAAGCGTTGGTTAAGAGATTTAATGGCGGTCCGGTAGGGATTTCAACTCTGGCGATGGCAATCGGCGAAGAGGGCGAAACGATTGAATCTTTAGCTGAGCCATTCTTGGTGCGCATGGGATTTATCTCACGAACTCCCCGTGGGCGAATAGCAACGGCCGCAGGATTTGAGCATTTGGGCGTGAAACCGCCGCTTGGAGCCTCAGATTTGCTTCCAAATTCGATCAGTATTTTCGACACACCCGCTTCTGATGCCTAGACTTGCGTCCCATGTCTGCCATTAATAATTTACAAAGCCCAAAGGGTGCAAAGGCTTCTTCGAAATCTGCGAAGTCGATTGCGATACTTGCTGTTGTACTAATTGCTTTCAGTGCTGTCGCCGTAATTCAAGGCGCAACCAAAGTTAAATTAGGACTCGATCTAAGAGGCGGTACCAGCGTCACGCTAACGCCCCGCGCAAGTGAAGGTGCAAAGGTAACTACTGAAGCGATTGATCAAGCAGTAGAAATTATTAGACAGCGCGTTAACTCATTAGGTGTTGCCGAGAGTGAAGTTGCTGCTCAGGGCTCTGGCACTAATCGTCAAATTGTGATTTCGGTTCCTGGCGAGACTGGCGAAAAAATTGTTCAACTCGTAGGACAGACTGCTGAACTGCGCTTCCGACAGGTTCTAGTTGAAGGCGCACCAAACGCAACAACAGCAGCAGCAGATCCAAAGAGCGCAACGCTTCCTTCTGGAGTTACACCAGAGATGAATGCAAAATTCGCGGCTCTAGATTGCACCAATAAAGCTAACCTCCAAGGTGGATCAACTGAAGCGCCAGATATCGCAGTTGTTTCATGTGATCGCGCCGGGAGTGCAAAATATATTTTGGCCCCAGCACAAGTTCTTGGAAGCATGATTTCAAAAGCCAGCGCAGCAATTGATCAACAAGGCGCAGCTGGTTGGTATGTAATGGTTTCATTTAATGGCGAAGGAACAAGCAAGTTTGGAGCGCTAACTACATCTGTAACTGGTTTAGCAGCCCCACAAAATCAAGTAGCAATCGTTCTCGATGGCTTGGTTGTTTCAGCTCCGCGAATCAATGAAGCTATCAATGGTGGAAGCGCGCAGATTACGGGAAGCTTTAGCCAAGAAGAAGCATCTAACTTGGCGAATGTTTTGAAGTATGGCGCCTTACCTCTTGCATTTGATCAGGGCGAAGTTCTTCAGGTTTCACCAACTCTTGGTGCTGATCAACTTCATGCCGGTCTATTAGCTGGTCTACTTGGATTTATTCTGGTATTCCTCTACTCATTTATTTATTACAAAGGCTTAGGAATTGTTACCGTTGCTTCGCTGCTCGTAGCAAGCGCAATCACTTATCTCTCATTCCTATTATTGGGAGAGTGGATCGGCTTTACCTTGACCCTCGCGGGAATTGCAGGTGCAATTGTTGCAGTGGGTATTACTGCTGACTCATTCGTCGTTTACTTTGAGCGCTTGCGAGACGAAGTTCGCGATGGTCGTCCACTTCGTTCTGCGGTTGAAACTGGTTGGGCTAAGGCCAGACACACAATTATTGTTGCCGATACGGTTTCATTAATCGCAGCAGCCCTTCTCTATTTCTTTGCAGTCGGCGGCGTGCGTGGTTTCGCATTTACACTTGGCTTAACAACTTTGATCGATTTATTGGTCGTCTTTGTTTTCACAAAGCCACTAGTTGCACTACTTTCAAAGCTTTCATTCTTTGCAAATGGCAGCAAATTGTCAGGATTCTCGGCCAAGAGTTTGGGCTTGAAAATCAAAACAGATGGCATAGAAAACTTGAAGGGTTAATCACATGAGCTCACTTTCAGGCATCGGTGGTCGGTTGTATCGTGGCGAAACTTCGATTGATTTCATTGGTAAGCGCCGTCGTTGGTATGCATTCTCGGGAATCATCATTATCTTGTCAGCCATTGTTCTAGGTACTCAGGGACTTCATCTTGGTATCGAATTTAAAGGCGGATCTGAATTTTCTATAACAAAGGCTGGAACTACCGTCGAAGATGGTCGCGCCGCAATCGCTAAAGCTGGTGTAACTGGCGAGAGCGTTGTCCAAAAAGTTGGAAACGATAGATTACGTATCCAAACCGGAGCGCTAGATTCATTCGCACAAGTTAAGCAATCACTTGCAGATAGTTTTGGTGTGAATGTTGATGATATAGATACGCAAATTATTGGTCCTTCTTGGGGTAAAGAAATTACTAAGAAGGCGCTCTACGGGCTTATTGGTTTTATTATCGTTGTAATGCTCTTCTTAACAATCGCTTTTGAATCAAAGATGGCGATTGCTGCGATTATTGCTACCGTACACGATGTATTTATTACAGTTGGCATTTATGCGCTAGTCGGTTTCGACGTAACGCCCGCGACCGTAATTGGATTCTTGACCATTCTTGGATACTCGCTTTACGACACAGTTGTTGTGTTCGATAAGGTTCGCGAGAATACAAAGTCAATTACAAGCACCGGGAAAATCACTTACTCCGCTGCTGCAAACCATGCTGTTAATCAGACTCTTGTTCGTTCATTCAATACATCTCTAATTGCGCTCCTGCCAGTTGCATCAATTCTCTTTGTAGGCGCTGGTCTTCTTGGAGCTGGAACACTTAAGGATCTTTCGCTTGCTCTATTCATCGGCTTAGCGACTGGAACATATTCTTCAATCTTTATCGCAACGCCAATTTTGGCGCAATTGCGTGAGCGCGAACCAGCAATGCGCGCGCTTGCAAAACGAGTTGCACAACATGCTCCAGGTTCTGTGACAATTGAAGCTAAGAGTTCAGTTGGCGCGACTGCAGATGCTGGCGAAAAAAGTGGTTGGGCTCGCGGTCCGCGCAATCAACCAAAGCGCAAGCGTCGTTAATCTCGCAACAACTTCTTAATTAGTTAAGATAGAACCATGAATCCGGTTCTAGATGTTTTGGCAAAATCACTAATTGCCCATCATCCTGCAACCTCACTATCAGAATTAGAACGTGCTTATGATGTTGCGGCAGATGCTCACGAAGGTCAGATCCGTAAATCTGGCGAACCTTATATAACTCATCCGCTCGCCGTCTCAGAAATCTTGGCTGAAATCGGTTTAGATTTAGAAACCATCATCGCCGCGCTTCTACATGACACAGTTGAAGATACTAAATACTCTCTTGAATCACTGAGACGTGACTTTGGTAAAGAGGTAGCAAATTTAGTTGATGGTGTTACTAAACTCGATAAATTGAATTATGGTCCAAATGCCGAAGCCGAGACACTTCGGAAAATGGTTATTGCGATGTCGAAAGATATTCGAGTTCTAGTAATCAAACTGGCAGATCGTCTACATAATGCACGCACATGGAAGTATGTTTCTGTTGAATCCGCCCAACGCAAAGCGCGCGAAACTCTGGATATTTATGCACCACTTGCAAACCGACTTGGCATGAGCGCAATTAAATGGGAGCTAGAAGATTTATCTTTTAAGACTCTTGAACCCAAAAAATATGAAGAGATTGAAAGACTAGTTCAGGATCGAAATCCCGCACGTGAAGCAATGACTTCAGAAGTTCTAAGTTTGGTTGAGAAGGATTTACTGGATGATGGAATCACGGCGAAAGTTTTAGGTCGTCAGAAACATTTATATAGTGTTTATCAAAAAATGGTCATTAGAGGTCGAGATTTCAATGAAATTTATGATCTAGTAGGAATCCGCGTACTGGTTGAAAGCGTTAGAGACTGCTATGCAGTTTTAGGAGCGATTCACGCGAGATGGAGTCCGATACCTGGACGATTTAAAGATTACATCGCAATGCCGAAATTCAATCTTTATCAATCGCTACACACAACAGTAATTGGGCCAAATGGTAAAGCCGTTGAGATTCAAATCCGCACCTTTGATATGCATGCACGTGCTGAATATGGAATCGCAGCGCATTGGAAATATAAATTAGCAAGCGTTGGAGAAAGCGCATCTGAAAAACCAGAAATGATGTGGCTTAAGCAATTACATGAGTGGCAGCAAGAGACTGAGGATGTTGGTGAATTCTTAGATACTTTGCGATATGACTTACGCACCCCAGAAGTGTTTGTCTTCACCCCAAAAGGGAGCGTTATTGCTCTTCCATCCGGATCGACTCCAGTTGATTTTGCATACGCAGTTCATACTCAGGTAGGGGATCGTTGTGTTGGAGCAAAGGTAAACGGGAAGTTAGTTCCACTCGAATCGGTACTTACCAATGGCGATGTAGTTGAGGTTGTTACAAATAAATCTCCAAACGCTGCTCCTAGTCGCGATTGGCTCAACTTCGTCTCATCCCCACGTGCTCGTTCTAAAATTAAAGCTTGGTTTAGCAAGGAGCGAAAAGAAGAGGCGATCGAGGCGGGCCGAGAATCAATCGCTAGGCAGATGCGCAAGGTTGGACTGCCTCTTCAAAAAATATTTGCAGGACAAGCTTTTCTTGAACTCTCACATGATTTGCACTATCCAGATATTGAAAGCATGTATGCCGCTGTTGGAAATGGACATATCAGTGCGCAATTCGTGATTGAGAAATTGGTTGCAGGAACTGACCTTCACGAACCCGATGCTGAGATTGAAAGCCATTCAATTCCTACGATTCATTCATTCGAACATCTGCGCCGAAATACTTCTGGCGTAGAGGTTGAAGGTGTTAATGACGTCTTAGTGAAATTAGCTAGATGTTGCACGCCGGTTCCGGGGGATGAAATCGTGGGATTCATAACGCGGGGAAGCGGAGTATCGGTTCACCGAATAGATTGTATAAATGTTGGTGATTTGAAGTTGAATCAAGGTGATCGAATAACTAACGTTAAATGGAATCTTTCAGCAAAGACAGCTTTCTTAGTTAACATCCAAGTTGAAGCGCTAGATCGAGCACGTTTACTTTCGGATATCACTCGTACACTTTCAGACCAACATGTAAATATTCTAAATGCCGCTGTGAGCACCTCTAAAGATCGCACCGCGATTTCACGCTTTACTTTTGAGATGGCAGATGCGTCGCATTTGGATGCCGTTCTTGCGAGCGTTAGATCGGTAGAAGGCGTATACGACGTCTACCGAGTTACTAATAATTAAATATTAGTTAGCGCTAAAGTCAGAAAGCCCCTTTTGGGCTTCAGCTAGCCAGACCTTACGAGCCTCAGCAGCTTCAGTCGCTACCTTCGCCTTCGCAGAGTTTCCAGCCGCTTGCGCTTTCGCTGCAGTGGCCTCATAGCCAGCAATCGCATCGATCAATCCCTGAACTACGTTATTGGCACGAGCTATAGCTGTCGGATCAGTTCGACGATTCTGCTCTTCAACTAGAACGTTGATTTCATCTTCGATTCTTGCAAGGCGGTTATCTAGAGCTGCTCTCTTGCTGCGCTCTGTCATACCAATTTTCTGCCATTGCTCCATCAGGGCACGGAAATTCTTGCGGGCAGAATTCAAGTCAGAAATTGGAAGTAACTCTTCGAATTTAACTATTAACTCTTCACGCTTAGCTAAGTTCGCCGCCATGGTTACTTGACGCTTATCTAAATCAGAGTTCTTTGCAGCGAAGAATTGATCCTGGGCGGCTTTGAAGCGTGCCCAAAGTTTTGCATCAACGCTTGCTTTTCCGCGACCAGAAGCCTTCCAAGAATCCATTAGCTCCTTGAATTTATGTGCTGTTGGCAACCATTCTTTAGAAGTGGCCAGCGCTTCGGCTTGCTTAACAATTTCTTCTTTCTTTGCAGCAACTTCATGCTGAACAGATTCAAGAGCGGCAAAATGGGTGCGCCGGCGCTTATCGAACTTATTTCTAGAAGACGAGAAGCGTTTCCAGAGTTCAGTATCTGTTGTCTTATCTAGTCTTGGAGCAGCCTTCCATTCATCTAGTAGAACCTTTAAACGCTCACTAGTTGATTTCCAGCTCTCAGAGAGCGCTAAAGATTCCGCCTCAACAACCAACTTCTCTTTAACTAGAAGGGCTGAAGCTCGCTTGGCTTCACGTACAGCGGATTCAATATCTTTGCGCTCCTGATAAGCCGCGCGGTGATCTTCGATTAGGTTTGGAATCTGGTCAACTGATGCAGCTAACGTTGCTAAATCTCCAACACCATTTAGATTTGCAACCGTTTCGCGCAATTTAACAACAGCCTCGGCAGCGTCGGAAGGAACCATCGCACCACTTTTAATTCGTGCAGCAAGCAGAGCAACTTCAGATGCGACAGCTTCAAATTTACGTACGAAATATGCGAGAGCTTCTTCGGGAGTCTTGCCTGGGTAAGAACCAACAGCTTTCTCGCCAGATGGAGTTAAGACATAAACTGTTCCGTCTTGATCAACTCGACCGAATTTAGATGGATCTCCAATAAGAGCAGAGGCGGCGCTTAAGTTGGACTCGCCGGTTGATACTGCTGCTACTTCGCTTGGTTTGATATCCATAAGATGCTCACTTTCGTTGCGCGGTAGGTTCGCGGTGTTACGAACCGTTCGTTATTGCTAACTAGAGCCCGCCATAAATTCTTTACAGATTTAAGTGGCAATAATTAGTTATGCGTGTGGGCTAAAGATACCCTTAACCGTTGCGATGGCAAAAGTCGGGCTAGCATCGCTCAAAATAGCTTCGGCGCCACGCGTGGAATAGGGGTGAGAGTTTGATTCTTGAAGTTATAGCCGCGCCCTATTTCGCCACTAACTGTTGGATCTTTGCGCCGACCAAGAACTCTGAATGTTTCATAGTGGACCCTGGAATGGCAAATCCAAACTTGGTTTCAGAGATAAAAAGCGTTATTAATAAATTTAATTTAAAACCAGTTGCAGTTTTAGTAACACATGGCCATCTCGACCACACATTTTCGGTACAGCCTTTTGCTAACGAATATAAGATTCCTGCACTGATACACGCAACTGATCGCAAACTGTTGGCTGACCCTTATAAAGCCCTAACTCCAGGTGGTGAGAGTTCGCAGATAATGGCGGCCTTTGGTGTTACAAAATTTGAAGAACCCGAAGAAGTTCGAGAGCTGCGCGATGGCGAAAGTTTCCAGATTGCAGGTTTTGATATTCAGGTATCACATGCCCCTGGCCACACTGCGGGTTCTGCGATGTTCACCGTCAATGATGAATTTCTGATTTCGGGCGATGTGCTATTCGCTGGTGCGATCGGAAGGACCGATTTGCCTACTGGTTCAGCTTCGGCCATGAGAAATTCATTGATTTCCAAAATCTTGCCGCTAAACGATGAATTAATTGTCCTTCCAGGACATGGCCCACAAACTACAATTGGACGCGAACGAAGAGCCAATCCATATTTGCAGGAGAATTTCTTGCAATCAAAACCAGAACGGGGAGAGTGATGCGAGAGCTGTCAGCCCCGAAAGGTGTAAGTGAATATTTTCCACCTCGTTCCCAGTACTTTGAGTTTGTCCGTGAAACCTTAATTAACGCGGCCAAAGTTTCGGGGTACCAATTAATGGAATTGCCTGTCTTCGAAGATACCGAATTATTCAAGCGTGGAGTTGGCGAATCTACCGATGTCGTCTCTAAAGAAATGTATACCTTTGAAGATAGAGGTGGACGTTCGATTACATTGCGTCCTGAAGGAACTGCTGGAGTAATGCGCAGTGTCATCGAACATAACCTAGATAAATTATCGCTGCCAATTAAAGTTTGGTATTCCGGTGCATTTTTTAGAGCGGAACGTCCTCAAGCAGGTCGTTACCGTCAGTTCTATCAAGTTGGAATCGAAGCGATTGGCTTAAATGATCCGGAGATTGATTTTGAGGTAATTGCCGTAGCTGACCGAGCTTTCAAAGCGCTCGGCTTAAAGTCATACCGTTTAGATATAACTTCTTTAGGCGATAGCAAGAGCCGCGCAAGTCATCGCAAAGATTTGCTTGCTTACTTGGCGACATTGGATCTCGATGAAGCAACTAGAGCAAGAGCAACTATTAATCCACTTCGACTCTTTGACGATAAGCGCATTGAAATTCAAAAGGCGATGGCGGGTGCTCCTCTTCTGCTTGATTATTTATCCGAGGAGAGCGCAGATAGTTTCGCGCGAGTTCAAGAACTTCTAACTGACGCTGGCATTGAATTTAGAATTAACCCACGCATGGTTCGAGGTCTCGATTATTACACCGGAACAACTTTTGAATTTGTGAGTGAGAAACTCGGCGCGCAATCTGGAATTGGTGGCGGCGGGCGCTATGACGGGCTAATGAGCGAGCTCGGGGGTAATGATTTATCTGGTATTGGTTTTGGGTTAGGTGTTGATCGGATTCTTCTTGCCTGTGAAGCGGAAGGAATCTTTGACTCGCAAGAAGTTAAGTCCGAGATAGAACTTTTCGTGATCCCACTTTCTGTCGCCGAGAAAAGTTATGTCGCTAAATTGGTTAATGAGCTGCGCAAAGAGGGCGTTAAATGCGATATGGCTTACGGAGATAGGGCACTTAAAGGCGCTATGAAATCAGCAGATAAGAGCGGGGCTAGATTTAGCATCGTAATCGGTGGCGATGAGATTAATTCAGGGAGAGTTGCCTTGAAAGAGATGAAAACGGGAACTTCAAAAGAAGTTAGAATCTCAGCCTTGAGTGATGAAATTAAAGCTAACTAAGAAGTTATCGGAGTCGATTAAAGATGATTAGAACGCACACTGCAGGTTCGCTTCGCAAAGGCGATGTCGGTTCCAAAGTAACGCTCGCGGGTTGGGTAGCAAGACGACGCGATCATGGTGGGGTTGCATTCATCGATTTGCGTGACTCTTCGGGCGCAGCTCAAGTTGTTATCAATGATGAGTCTTTGGCTGGTTCATTGCGCGCTGAATGGTGTGTTCAAATTACAGGTACGGTCCGAATTCGACCTGCAGGAAATGAAAATGCAAATATTCCTACTGGTGAGATAGAAGTAGTTTGCGAAGAGCTTGAAGTTCTTAGCGAAGCGGCTCCGCTGCCATTCCCAGTTGATAGCGGCGATCTCAATACAATCAGCGAAGAAGTTCGTTTGAAGTATCGCTATTTAGATCTTCGCCGAGAAGGTCCAGCAAAGAATTTACGTCTTCGCTCAAAAGTAACATCTGTAATTCGATCAGTTATGGATGATGAAGATTTCTTAGAAATCGAAACACCTTACCTAACTAGATCTACCCCAGAAGGTGCTCGAGATTTCCTAGTACCAGTTCGACTTCAACCTGGCAGCTGGTATGCCCTTCCGCAATCGCCACAGCTTTTTAAACAGTTGTTAATGGTTGCTGGCATGGAGCGTTACTACCAAATAGCGCGATGTTTCCGAGATGAAGATTTCCGTGCAGATCGCCAACCAGAATTTACTCAACTAGATATTGAAATGTCATTTGTGGATCAGGAAGATATCCTCAAAGTTGCCGAACGAATTCTCTCGAGGGTATTTGAGAAGGTAGCCGATTTTAAAATCCCACTTCCAATTCCGCGCATGACCTACTGGGAGGCTATGCGCCGATATGGTTCAGATAAACCTGATTTACGTTTTGAAAATGAGTTAGTTGATTGCACCGAGTTCTTCTCGGAAACCACATTTAGAGTTTTTCAAGCAGATTATGTTGGCGCAGTTGTAATGCCTTGCGGCGCAGATTCACCACGACGTGAATTAGATGCCTGGCAGGAATGGGCAAAAGCTCGTGGCGCAAAGGGATTGGCCTACATTCTTATCGCAGCAGATGGAACTTTAGGTGGTCCAGTTGCCAAAAATCTTTCAGAGAAAGAGGCTGCAAATATTGTTAGCCACGTCCATGCCAAACCCGGAGATGCAATTTTCTTCGCTGCCGGAGATCGCATTTCATCACTAAATCTTCTTGGTGCAGTGCGTTTAGAGATAGGAAAGCGTTGCAATCTTATTGATCTAAAAGCTTGGAACTTCTTATGGATTGTTGATGCACCAATGTTCGAGCAAATTGATAGCAGTGATTCAAATAGTGGCTGGACTGCCGTTCACCATCCATTTACTGGACCAAAACCAGAATTTGCGGAAAGCTTTGACAAGGATCCGGCTAACGCTCTTGCGTACGCATATGACATTGTCCTAAACGGTAATGAAATCGGAGGTGGATCAATCCGTATTCATGATCGAAAGATGCAAGCGCGCGTCTTTGACACCATTGGCCTTTCTAAAGCTGAAGCTGAAAGTAAATTTGGTTTCCTATTGGAAGCTTTCAACTATGGCCCACCTCCTCACGGTGGAATAGCGCTAGGACTTGATCGACTCTGCGCTTTACTTGCTGGCGCGGAATCAATTCGTGAAGTTATCGCATTTCCTAAGACTGCCAGCGGCGGTGATCCACTAACCGGAGCACCTACACCTATAACAGCGCCGCAACGAAAAGAGGCGGGCGTTGATTTTGTACCAGAGAAGAAATCTCAGGATTAATGCGCACGTTGCCAAGACGCCTTGCAATCGCATCGTTGTTGGCATGCTCACTCTTAACGCTTACTAGCTGTTCGCAATCACAGCTCTATGCCGCCGATAAAGAAAGTGGCGTTTATGTAGCGATTCCAAAAGAATGGAATAAAATTTCGAATCAGGCGCTCAATAAAGCCGAAGCAAAATCAACTTCTCCAGGTGCTGCAGAAAGATTGGCGAATGTTGTTTGGCAAGAGGGATACACAACATCTAAAGCTACGACAGCAGCGTCGGTACTTAGTTTGGATGCGCCAGATGGCGCTATCGTTTATGTGCGTGTCCGCGATTTAGATTATGACGATATGAATTCAATTTCTTATAATGCTTTGCGAAATTTAATTCTGCCTCTGACTACCTGGCTTGAAGATCCCACAAAAGCGAATCCAAAGTTTATGCTGCATGATGATTACGAAAGAGTAGAAAAAGTCGCAAGGGGAGTTCGCACCATATTCACCTTCGCGGATCCCAATGGAATCTCCGAGACTGTGGATCAAACTTCGCTGGTCTCAGATGATCGTTCGAGAATTTATATACTTATAGTTCGAGCCCCGACTAAGTATTTCAAAGGCAATGCCAAGGAACTTCAGGCTATCGGAGATTCCTTCACAGTGAGAGGCGATAAATGAGCGAACAGAGTCGGCCGAGAGATACCGATCGAAAGACGCGTATTCATCTAACTTTCTATGATCGCACCAAGTTCTTAATTCTCTTTGCTATTGTCTTTTTTGTTCTGGCTTGGGCCAGCATGGCAGATAATCCGCTTCTATCTTTTTCAGATGCAATAAATAGAACTGCTTCAGAGCGAAGCTGGTTATTGATTCTGGCCGGAGTTGAAGTTATACGTCAGATACATTTTGCGCTCTCTGAGTTGCTTGCCCCTTACCACGGTATCTGGCTGAAGTATTTTTCATTCGTCGATCGCTTGCTTCATAAATTAAGTGATTGGAATCGATTCCGTCTTGGCCGAGTTATAAAGTGGTTGATATTCGTGGCGCTTCTATCAGTAGTTCTCGGTGCCATCTACAAAGAGACCCCAGTACGCGCACTGTTCTTCGCTCCGAAAGCACTTTGGTCTGCGCTCCCAATGATTGGGCAGTTGTTATTTGCAGTTTTCTTTGTAGTAATTCAATTCGCAGCAATTTTCTGGTTCCTAAGTCGAGGCGGTGTCGATACTTATTTTCCAGATGACATTCGTACAAGATTTTCAGATGTTTGGGGTCAGGATCATGTTCTGAATCGAATTCGCGAGAATCTTCTCTTCTTAGAGTCGCCAGAATTAATTGAGAAGCATGGCGGATATGTCCCTGGCGGTATTCTGCTTTGGGGACCTCCTGGTACAGGTAAAACTTTGATGGCGGAATCTATGGCTGGTGAAACCGGAAAACCATTCGTCTTTGTTGATCCAGGTGCTTTTACAAATATGTTTATGGGTGTCGGAGTCTTGAAAGTTAAATCACTCTTCCGCAAACTTCGTAAATTAGCACTTCGCTACGGTGGAGTAGTGGTTTTCTTCGATGAAGCTGACTCACTTGGTAACCGAGGAATAAGTAAACCAAGCATGTTTGAAAGCACAGTGAAGAGTTCAATATTTTCAACTCCTTGTAATGGGGGAAATTATCTCTCTGATCCCGGTAAGTCGCTTGTAGCAACGACTGCGCTTACCACCAATCAATTTGTTATGGGCGGTGGCGGTGGTGGTGGCGGCGGTATGGGAACTCTTCAGGCTCTACTTACTGAACTTTCAGGTTTAAAAAAGCCACGCGGATTTATTAATCGTGTTGTTCGTAGAGCGCTAGGAATGCGCCCAAAGAACCCGCCAAAATATCGAATTTTAGTTGTAATGGCCACGAATATGCCCGAAGCTTTAGATGAGGCGTTGTTACGTCCTGGTCGAATCGATCGAATGTATCGCGTTGGATATCCGAGCAAGGCTGGTCGTATTAGAACTTATGAAGGTTACCTGGCGAAAGTTTCACACTCTCTTACACAAGATGAAATCGATAAGTTAGCAACGATTACACCTTACGCAACTGGTGCGATAATTAAAGACACAATCAACGAAGCGCTTATTATGGCGATTCGCAATGGTCGAACATCAATAACTTGGACTGATGTTATAAAAGCAAAGCAGCTCAAAGATTTAGGTCCAGCTGAAGATGTTGAATATATTGAACGCGAGCGACATGCTGTAGCAGTCCATGAAGCTTGTCATGGCGTGATGGCATATTTAGTACGTCAACATATGGCGATAGATCTGGCGACAATCGAAAAGGGTTCAGATTACTTAGGAATGGTTGCAAGTATTCCGCCCGACGATCAGTTCACAAGATGGCGTACCGAATATGAAGCTGACATTTTGGTTTCAATAGCTTCGCTAGCTGGTGAGCGAATGTTCTTTGATGGCGATAACTCTTCTGGTGTTTCCGGCGATCTTGAGAGTGCAACTACCATCGCAAGTTTTATGGAAGGTCATTGGGGAATGGGATCGACTATCTCTTCCCATGCCTCAAATCGCCGATATGAAGTTGGTGCGCCCGGAGGAAATAAAGGCAAGGATGATGGAAGAAAAGATCTTCGAATGGCACTTGGCGATCGCATCGAAAATAATCTAACTTCCTTACTGGCAAGAGCCGAAGAGATTCTAAAAGAGAATAAATTCAAGGTATTAGCGCTGGCGCATGCCTTAGAAACCTATAAGACTATTTCAGGTGATGATGTGGTTGCAGTGATGAATGCAAGTTCTGGACCGCTAGTTGATGGACGGCCATATTCAAGCCAAGAGAATCTCGATGCGATATGGAAATATCACTTGGCCGCAGTTGTAGCGCATCAGAAGCATGAACGACCTGAAGTTTCTATCCCGGTCTTTCAAGTCCTTTAAACGCTTTAATCTAGGTATCGGGTAGGCTTGGCGGTATGGGTCCAGGTGGAATTGCGACAATAATTGCAGCGCTCTCGCTATTTGTGATTGCAGTTGCCATTGGTTACGCAGTTGTTCGAGTTGGCAAACTTGTAGACCAGGCTGGCGCCGCGATTACCGACTTAACTAATGAAGTCACACCTTTACTCGAAGAAGTAACGCTCACGGTTGAATTGATTAATGGCCCACTTACGAGCATTAATAAAGTTACTAAGACCGTAGAAGGTTTGACTACAAAGATTTCAGGGTCGACAGAGGAATTTCTAGATAAGAACAAGATGGCGATGAATGCGGCAAGCGCATTGCTAGCAGTTTCCAAGCTTAAGAAGAAGAGCGATAGTGGCGCGAAGAAGTCCAAGCGCAAAGTCGCCGATGAGGAGTTCGAGTAGTCGCGTGAATTCTGCAGAAATCAGATCGCGTTGGCTTAAATTTTTCGAATCCGGGAATAGTCAAGGCCTAAAACATACGGTTGTTCCATCAGCCTCCTTAATTGCTGATGATCCAAATCTACTTCTTGTAAATGCTGGAATGGTTCCCTTTAAACCTTTTTTCTTAGGTGAAATTACGCCACCGTACCCAAGAGCTACATCAGTACAAAAATGCGTGCGCACGCTGGATATTGATGAGGTTGGAAAAACTACTCGTCATGCTTCGTTCTTTCAGATGTGCGGAAATTTCTCTTTTGGCGATTATTTCAAAGAGGGCGCAATCTCTCTCGCTTGGGAGTTGTTAACAAAACCTGTTGCAGATGGCGGTTATGGTTTTCCGCAGGAGAAGCTCTGGGTAACAGTTTTCCAGAACGATGATGAAGCTGCAGATATTTGGCATAAAAAAATTGGCGTTCCTAAGGAGCGAATCCAAAGACGCGGCATGGAAGATAATTTTTGGTCGATGGGTGTTCCGGGTCCTTGCGGTCCATGTTCTGAAATTTATTATGACCGAGGTCCACAATATGGAAGAGATGGCGGACCGGTTGCCGACGAAGATAGATATTTGGAAGTTTGGAATTTAGTTTTCATGCAAAATGAACGCGGCGCTGGTTCAGGTAAAGATGATTATCCAATTTTAGGGGAATTGCCAGCAAAGAGTATTGATACCGGCCTAGGTTTAGAGCGAATGGCTGCGTTATTGCAGGGCGTAGAAAACATCTATGAAATCGATACGACAATGCAGATTTTGAATACCGCTTCAGAACTAACTGGCGTCAAATATGGCACAAACGAGAAGAGCGATGTTGCGCTGCGTGTAATCGCAGATCATGCGCGAACTTCAATGATGTTAATAGGTGACGGCGTACTTCCTGGAAATGAAGGTCGGGGATATGTTCTAAGAAGAATGATGCGTAGAACTATTCGAAATATGCGAATTTTAGGCGCATCCGATCCAACGTCACGAGAATTGGTTGCCTCAGCGATCGGCGCTATGGGCCCTCAGTATCCAGAGCTTATTGAAGGTGCCGAGCGGATTACTGCAGTTACGGTTAATGAAGAAGAGTCATTCCTGACAACGCTTAAAAGTGGCACGCAGATTTTTGATATAGCAGCGGGAAGTGTAAAGAAATCTACTTCAACCAAATTAGATGGCGAGACCGTATTTAAGTTGCATGACACTTACGGCTTCCCATTTGATCTAACTTTAGAGATGGCGTCAGAACAAGGTCTTTCGGTCGATGAAGAAGGCTTTCGAAGATTAATGAAAGAACAGAAGGATCGCGCAAAGGCCGATGCTCGCGCTAAGAAGACCGGTCACACAGATGTCAGTGAGTATCGAAAAATTCTTGATTCTAAGGGTGCAACTAAATTTATCGGATATAGCGAGACAAGTAGTGAAGCAAAGATTTCTGCAATCATGGTTGATGGCAAGAGCGTTAATGAAGCAGATCTAAGCGCTGATGTTGAAATCATTTTAGATAGAACACCGTTTTATTCCGAAGGTGGCGGACAACTTCCAGATGGCGGTTTGATTACACTCTCGAATGGCGCCGTTGTTGAAATTGACGATGTGCAAACACCCGTTCCTGGCCTCATTATCCATAGAGGTCAAGTCATCTCAGGTTCACTAGATTTGAAGAGTTCTGCCTTGGCAACGATTGATATCGAACGCCGGCTAGCAATCTCCAGAGCTCATACCGCAACCCACATGGTTCATAAAGCTTTCCGCGAAATCCTTGGTGAAACTGCAACACAAGCTGGTTCAGAAAACTCTCCAGGACGTTTTCGTTTCGACTTCCCAGCCACAGGGGCGGTCCCAGTTAGCGTTCTAGAAGAAGTAGAAGGTCGAGTTAACGCGCTCCTCTTAGATAATTTGGAGGTAAGTGCCAAAGTAATGACGCAACCAGAAGCCAAAGCTATGGGAGCTATGGCACTCTTCGGCGAAAAGTATGGTGATCAAGTTCGTGTTGTAAGTGTTGGTGATTGGGCGCACGAATTATGCGGTGGAACCCACGTTAAATCTTCTGGTGAATTGGGTGTTGTTAAATTGTTATCAGAGTCTTCGATTGGCGCCGGAGTTCGACGCGTTGAAGCTCTAGTTGGGCGAGATGCTTACGGATTCTTAGCTAGAGAACATGTCCTACTTAATTCTTTAACGCAAATTATTAAGGGCGCAAGAGTTGAAGAATTGCCAGCGCGGGTCTCAGACTTAATTGAAAAACTAAAGGGTGTAGAGAAAGAGCTGGCTGGATTTAAAACCGCGCAGATACTCGCGAGCGCAACAACGCTCTTGAAGAGCACAACTAAAGTTGGGGGAGTAGAAATTCTTGCTGCTGAGTTAGCAGCAGAAATCTCTGGAGATGATTTAAGAACAATCGCTCTTGATTTACGTAATCGCCTTACGGATGGTGTTGTGGTCTTAGCCTCTGCCGGAAGTGAGCGTTCTACTCTCGTGGTTGCATCGAGTCCTGCCGCTATTGCAAAGGGTATAAAAGCTGGAGCGCTAGTTAAAGATGGTTCACAAATTCTTGGCGGTGGCGGTGGCGGTAAAGATGACTTCGCGCAAGGCGGCGGATCAAACCATCCGCTAATTGGCGAAGCTATTAATTCGATTGTTAAATCCATAGGTCAAACAGCAGGTAACTAAATGAAACCGGGCAGACGAATCGGTTTTGATTTTGGTGATGTGCGAATTGGCGTTGCGTGCTCTGATCAATCGGGAGTTTTGGCATCACCTTTAGAGTTTCTTGTTAATGGCGAAGGCAATTTAGAAGCAAAAATTTCAGAGCTATTTGCCCAATACGAACCTTTATATATAGCAATTGGTTTCCCAATTCATCTCTCTGGCAAGGAGAGTGAAAAGAGTAAGAGTGTTACTAAATTTGCTGAGCTAATTTCGACGCTAACCAAGGCCCCGATTTACTTAATTGATGAGCGGATGACCACGGTCTCGGCTAGTCGCATCCTGCGAGAGGCTGGCCATAATTCAAAATCTGCACGTAGCGAAATTGATTCAGCAGCTGCAGCGGCAATCCTAGATTCTGCATTGAACCAAGAGCGGCTTCAAGGTGAACCAATGAATCGATTTACACCATGAAATTTCGGCGAAAGAGCCTGATCATCACTCTAGTTCTCGCTCTAGCGTTTTTCATTTTTGTTAAGGCGCTGCCTTCGAATGATTTTTCTGATAATCAGGCTGGCCCGGAGATCGAATTTAAAATTTCAGATGGTGAACTTGGAAGTACGATTGCGGATAATCTTCAAAACCTTGGAGTTATAAAAAGTTCAGAGAAATTCATTGAAGAGTTTAATAAGAACGCAAAGGCTCGGGGGATAAGTCCAGGTTCACATCGAATTAATACGAACTTGCCAGTGGCTAAGGCCATCTCTCAACTATTAGATTCAAAACGCTTAAATAATCTAGTAGTAGTCTCCGAAGGTTCAACCTTGAGTGATGTCTTGCAAATTTTAAAAGCTAATGATCATATTTCCAAGACAAATTTGGATTATCGAAGTGTAAAGGCGCTCTATCCAAAAGCTACAACTTCACTCGAAGGCTCACTATTTCCTGCTCATTACACATTTGAAGACGAAACAACTCTCGCAAAAGCGCTTGAAACAATGGTAAATAAGGCCAGAGTAGAGAGTAGAAAAAGCGGTATAAATAACGGGTATGAAAATTACTCACCATTTGAAGTTCTCACAATTGCCTCAATGGTGCAGATAGAAGGCGATCCTTCAAATTTTGCGAAGGTTGCGCGCGTAATTTATAACCGCCTCAAGATTGGCATGGCACTTCAGCTCAATTCAACAGTTCAGTATGCGGCTGATCTGCGAGGCAGAATCACTCTTTCGAATAAGGCGACACAAATTAATTCTCCATATAACACCTATAAAAGACTCGGTCTTCCGCCTACACCAATTTCTAACCCAAGCAATGGCGCGATCGAAGCGACGTTAAAACCGGTCGACGGGGATTGGCTCTACTTCATTACAGTTGCACCAAGGGATACTCGTTTCACCAAGGATTTCGCCGAATTTTCGAAGTGGAACACTGAGTTCAATAAAAATGTAGCGGCAGGAAAATTCAAATGATAAATGCAGCTGTACTAGGTTCGCCTATATCGCATTCGCTCTCTCCCAGAATTCACCGAAAAGCTTTTGAGATTTTAGGTATTCCGGGAAATTACCAAGCGTTCGAAGTTACAGAGCCAGCGTTCGAAACCTTTTTAAGCACTCATAAGCCAACAGAGTGGAATGGTTTCTCTCTTACGATGCCACTTAAAGAGGCAGTGTTTGGTTCTATATCGGGAATCTCGGAGATCTCGCCTAGCGCAAAGAATATTAAATCTGTTAATACTATTTATCGAAAAAATGAAAATTGGGCTGCGACATCTACGGACTTACTTGCTTTTAACAATTTACTGAAGTTACAGCGCTCTTCTAGAGTGGCAATTATTGGGGCGGGTGGAACCGCGCGAGCCGCACTTGGTTCATTGGATGGAAGAGTGGATTCGGTAGATGTACTTCTGCGAAATCCAGAACGTAAAATCGCAATGATTAATAGCGCTCCTGGGATACGCGTTGAATTCAAAGATATGAACGCGCCTATCAATGGATATGATGTCGTAATTCAAACTACACCTGCGGGTGCATTCGATTCATATGCAAGTGCACTTATTTCTCCTAGCGGTCTGCTCTTAGAGGCTTTGTATCAACCTTCACCTACTCCTTTGTCCGCTAAATATTTAAGTGCGAATCTTCCAATTATTACCGGCAAAGAACTTCTGGTTGAGCAAGCTCTTTATCAAATTGAACTCTTCACTGAATGCGAGTTGGATTTTGATTTGATGCGAACTGCGCTGCTTGCCGAAATCGCCAGCGCTTAGAGTTATCCACACCGCAGAAATCTGAATTGGCATTCGCTATACCCTGGCGGCTATGCCAGATATTCTCATCGCCGCGGTTTATATCTACTTCGGTCTCACAATTTCTTTCCAAGATTTCAATTACCATCTGATTAGAAATCAATCTCTCATGAAATTCTTGGTTTCAAGTAGCGCAACTTTCATAATTGCTGGAAGGAGCGTTAGTTTCGTTGTAATTTGCTTTGCAACTCTCTTTGCAATTCTGCTACGCCTTCTCTTTGCAGAAAATATTGGCGCAGGGGATCTAAAACTCTTCATTGCGCTCTCTATGTGGTCTTCTAATGTTGAGTCCTGGCTTAGCTCATTTACAATTTCGTGGATCTTGGGAGGACTAGTAAGCGCCGTTGTTTTGCTGCGGAAAAGGCAGCTAAAAAGGAGATTTGCTTTTGCACCATTTGTATTTCTGGGTTTTTTGCCGGCCATTTAGCTAAATAGCGAGCGGGCGGTAAAGGTTTTCTGCCACAATAGACTCCTTGCTCAAGAGCAAAATGGCCTAGTTAATTATTGAGGAGTTCGTCGTGATTCGTTGGTTAACAGCTGGTGAATCTCATGGCCCTGCACTTAGCGCAATACTTGAGGGAATGCCCGCACATATTGAAATTACTAAAGAGATGATTGATGCAGATCTTGCAAGACGTCGTCTTGGATTTGGTCGAGGTGCTCGTCAGAACTTCGAGGCAGATGCTGTTTCAATTCTTGGTGGAGTAAGACATGGAAAATCTCAAGGTGGCCCAATCTCACTCCAAATTGCTAATTCGGAATGGCCTAAGTGGGAGAAGGTAATGGCTCCCGGAGTTATCGACGCTAAAGAGCTAAGTGAGTTAGCTAGAAACGCGCCACTTACTCGACCACGACCGGGTCATGCCGATTTAGTCGGTATGCAGAAATACGATTTCGATGACGCTAGACCAATTTTAGAGAGAGCGAGTGCCAGAGAGACTGCAGCACGAGTCGCACTTGGTGCGATTGCACGAGCATTTCTAGAGCAGAGCGTGGGCGTTAGAATCATGAGTCACGTGCTCTCGATAGGCACGGCTGGTGTTGGCAAAGAATATGAGCTACCAAAATATGAAGCCAAGGGTGAAATTGATTTAGATCCAGTTCGCGCCGCAAATAAGGAACTTAGTGGCGCAATGGTTGCCGAAATTGAGAGTGCGCATAAAGATGGCGACACACTTGGTGGTGTAATTGAAGTTCTTGCTTTCAATCTTCCAGTTGGTCTTGGTTCACATACTCATTGGGATCGCCGTTTGGATTCCAAACTTGCAGGCGCACTTATGGGGATTCAAGCAATTAAGGGCGTAGAAATAGGCGATGGCTTTGAATCGGCCAGACGTCGCGGATCAAAAGCGCATGATGAAATTGAGAAGAATTCTGCTGGAAAAATTGTTCGCAGAACTGATCGAGCTGGTGGCACTGAAGGCGGGATGACAAATGGCGAAGTTCTGCGCGTTCGTGCAGCCATGAAGCCAATCTCGACAGTTCCAAAGGCGTTAGACACAATAGATACTTCAACTGGTGCGGCTGCTAAAGCTATCAATCAACGATCAGATGTATGCGCAGTTCCTGCCGCGGGAATTGTCGCTGAAGCGATGGTGGCACTTGTACTAGCTGATGCAGTACTAGAAAAGTTTGGCGGCGACAGCGTTGCTCAGGTCAGCCGCAACTACAAAGCTTTTATTGAAAACCTGGAAATCGTCTGATGCCAAAGGCGGTTCTTATTGGCCCGCCAGGAGCGGGAAAATCTTCGGTCGCAAGAGCGCTATCAAAGTTATTAGATTGTGAAGTGTTAGATACCGATTTAGAGATTGAACGAAAATCTGGAAAGAAGATTGCTGAGATTTTCACGCAGGATGGCGAACCAGCATTTCGCATCCTAGAGAAAGAGGTAGTTCTAAACGCACTAGCAACGGCAAGTGGAGTTATAGCGCTTGGCGGTGGTTCAGTACTTGATGCAGAGGTAGCAGATTATTTAAGCAAGAGTTCAATACCAGTTGCATACTTGGAAGTTTCGATCTCACAAGCTGCACCGAGAGTTGGCTTCAACAAAGAGAGACCTTTGCTGGCGATAAATCCTAGGCAACAATGGATGGCCTTAATGGAGGTACGTCGACCAATCTATGAGGGACTTGCAACATTTAAAATTGCTACTGATAATCGCAAACCGGCTGAAGTAGCCCAAGAAATTGCTACCTCGATTGGATCAATCAAATGAAACCGATTTCTATAACAGCCGAAAGAGATTACGATGTTATCTTCGATCGAAGTTGGGTTCGTGAGCTCGAAAAGATTTCGGAGAGCTTCGACAAGACTTTGGTGCTGATTCCTAAATCACTCTATCAACTCTTTGGAATTTCAAAAATTGAGTTATCTAAAATTCGGTTTTTGCAGACACCTGAGGGCGAAGCTGCTAAGACCCAAGATTATTTGCAAACAGTGTGGCAAGAGTGCGGAAATTACGGCCTAACCCGAAGTGATTGCATAGTAGGGCTCGGTGGTGGCTCAACTACAGATCTTGCGGGATTTGCAGCAGCGACTTGGCTTCGCGGAATCAATTGGCATGCAATTCCAACCTCCCTTGCCGGCATGGTCGATGCGGCCATCGGTGGTAAAACTGGAATCAATAGTGAGCACGGAAAGAATCTTATTGGCGCCTTTCACTCACCTAATTCAGTGATTGTTGATTTCACTTTCTTAGAAACTCTTAGCGATCGTGATTTCAATGCAGGTATGGCCGAAGTATTGAAGGCGGGATTTATCGTCGATCCTAAAATACTTGAACTCGCACTAGAAGCTAAAGCCAATTTACAGGAGTTGATTTGGCGAAGCATTAAAGTTAAAGCTGATGTAGTTAGCTCTGATTTTAAGGAGAGCAAACTTCGGGAGATTTTAAATTACGGACATACTTTGGGACATGCAATTGAAGCGAATGAGAATTATGAGTTACGACATGGGGAAGCTGTGGCAATCGGGTTAGTCTTCGCAGCTGAATTAAGCAATGTCACGGGAAATCTGGCGGGCGAAGAAGTAGCTAAACACCGAGAATTATTAACTAAGTTCAATCTACCTATTTCTTATCGTGCTGGGGAATTTCAAAAACTTATCGACCTAATGGCGGGGGATAAGAAGAGCAGAGGCAAGAGAGTAAGATTTATTGGACTTGGCGAGATAGGCAAAGTTATTTGGATGGAATCAGTAACCTCCGACCAACTGAAGCTGGCTTATGAGAGAATTTCCTCATGAAAATTCTGGTATTGAATGGTCCCAATTTAGGTCGCTTAGATCTTCGGGATTCCAATATTTATGGTGATATTGATTTTGCTGGGCTTGTGAAATTCATAATTAAGAGTGGCGAGGAACTCGGCCTTACTTGCGATGTGCGCCAGAGTGATAGTGAAGTAGAGATGATTTCTTGGTTACATGAGGCAGCAGATCAAAAAATTCCAGTGATTATCAATCCAGCAGCTTTCACTCATTATTCATATGCAATACGGGATGCCGCAGATATGGTTTCAAGCCCATTAATTGAGGTTCATTTATCTAACCCAATGTCTCGAGAAGAATTTCGACATACATCCGTCATTTCAGGAGTTGCGAACGGAACTATCGCAGGATTCGGTCCTGATTCATATCGCCTAGCGCTAATAGCGATAACAGGAATGCTCAAAGGCGTTAAGTAACTCGGTTTTTTCTAGGGTATTCTTGGCGGCTTACGGCAGGCGCAAATCGCAGCTTAGCTTTTTCTCGAAATGGAACTTGGATTATGGCAACAACTAACGACTTAAAGAATGGAATGACTCTCGATATTGAAGGTCAACTCTGGAATGTAGTTGAATTCCAACATGTTAAGCCAGGCAAAGGCCCAGCTTTCGTTAGAACCAAGTTGAAATCAGTTACAACTGGAAAAGTTATCGATCGCACTCTAAACGCCGGAGTGAAGGTTGATGTTGCTATTCTTGAAAAGCGCGATATGACATTTCTTTACCGCGATGGTGATGATTTCGTATTTATGGATCAAAAAACATTTGACCAAATGAATATCAGTGCGGCTGTCGTGGGGGATAGTGCTGATTACATGTTAGAAAATTGCGAAGCTAACGTTGCCATTCATGAAGGCAATCCACTCTATATCGATCTCCCAGCATCTGTAGAGCTAACAATCACTTACACTGAACCTGGCTTGCAAGGCGATCGCTCTTCTGGCGGAACTAAACCGGCTACTTTGGAGACTGGAATTACAGTTCAAGTTCCGTTATTTATTAAGCAAGATGAGAAAGTTTTAGTTGATACTCGTACTGGTGCATATCTAGGTCGAGCTAACTAGTGAGTGCTCGCCGAAAGGCGCGCAAGCGTGCTCTAGATTTTCTCTATGAAGCTGATATTAAAGGTGTTAGCGCATTAGATTTACTTGCCGCCCGACCGGCTGATGAGTTATCCCAAGGTGAATATGTAACTAAATTGCTTCAGGGAGTTAGCGAACATAATTTAAAGATCGACGAGTTGATAACTACATATGCCCAGGGTTGGGATATGGATCGGATGCCGGCGATAGATAGAAATATTCTGCGAATCGCGCTCTTTGAAATACTTTGGCTAGAGAACCTCGATGATCAAATCGCGGTTTCACAGGCAGTAGAAATTGCTACCGAACTTTCTACCGATGATTCTGCGAAATATATCAACGGAGTTCTTGGGCGGATTATTGTTCTAAAGCCATCTTTTGCGCTGTAGCTTACTTGTTTAAGAGCAATCGATTAGAGGCCAGGAACTCGTAGGCGTTAGTTTCATCCCGATTTATTAGCAGTCCAATCGTTGTTAGATCTGCGTTTCGAATAGAGAGAACTTCGCCATTCCAATCGTGTCGCTTGGCGCAAAGCAAGGTAGCAAAATTTCTGATTGCAATTAATTCAGGTAGATATGGATTCTCATTTGTGGTTGCCCTTAAATCCAACGTTATTTTTCCTCTATGGCTGGAGGCGGTATTTCTGGGAATCCCAAGAAGCTCTTCGAGTGGGACTTGATAAAAATTAGCTAATGAAACGGCCTTCTTGACCGAGAGGGCCCGATCACATCGCTCGTAAGAACCAATCACAACCGCCTTCCAAACTCCGCCAGAGTTCACTTCCACATCCATGAGGGTAAAACCTTTTGCCTTTCTAACCGCCTTTATTGATGCTGCAATCTCTTCTATTGAACGTTCTGGGATATTTATCATGGTGTGAGAATAGGCAGGGAGAGTCGCAAATGGATTTGGCTATCCACAGGTGGTATCTTTTCCCCGCCCGAGAGGCAAGAAAGTCCTTTAACGATCCGTCCAGAGAGGCGGCGAAGGAGAAGTAAATGGCTACAGTCCTGGATGCCGGCGAAATAGGCCGAGCGCTTAAGAGAATTGCTCATGAAATTATTGAGCACAATCATGGTTTAGAGAACGTTGTTCTACTGGGCATTCCAACTAGAGGTGCCTTCTTAGGAACGCGAATTGCCAACTTCCTTGGTGAGATTGCATCGCCAGTGCCTGTTGGAACTTTAGATATAACACTGCATAGAGATGACTTGCGTATGCGCCCACCTCGACCGCTACTTCCAACAAATATTCCACTTGGGGGAATTGAAGGTCGAGATGTTGTTCTAGTTGATGATGTCCTTTTTAGTGGTCGCACAATTAGAGCCGCACTAGATGCAATAGGTGAAATTGGAAGACCGCGAAGTGTTCAGTTAGCTGTCCTAGTTGATCGCGGCCATCGTGAACTTCCGATTCGCGCAGATTATGTTGGCAAGAATATCCCCACATCCTCGAATGAATCGGTACGAGTTCACCTCTCTGAAATCGATGGAAATGACAGCGTCGAGATAACGGCTGGTGCGTGATGGATAAGCATTTACTTTCCATCAATGACCTTTCGGCAAGCGAAGCGATTCAAATTTTAAATACTGCTAGCGAACTATCAAAAATATCTGATGGACCAATGAAGAAACTCCCTACACTTCGGGGACGCACTGTTGTGAATCTATTCTTTGAGGATTCAACACGCACCAGAATTTCTTTCGAATCGGCTGCTAAAAGATTATCTGCTGACGTTATAAATTTCTCAGCAAAGGGCAGCAGTGTTAGCAAGGGAGAATCGCTTAAAGATACTGCGCAAACCCTGCAAGCAATGGGCGCAGATGCTGTAGTAATTCGACATGGTGCATCTGGGGCAGCACAAAGACTTGCAGATTCTGGATGGATCAGTGCATGCGTAATAAATGCTGGTGATGGCACGCATGAACACCCAACACAGGCCCTGCTCGATGCGTACACAATTCGAAGTAAATTTCCAGATTTAACAGAGAATTTCAATGGTCTAAAAGTTGCAATAGTTGGTGACATTCTCCATTCGCGAGTTGCAAGAAGTAACGTCTTGTTGCTAACCAAATTGGGAGCGAAGGTCACTTTGGTGGCACCACCAACTCTGATTCCCGTTGGTATTTCTAATTGGCCAGTCGAAGTTAGTTACGACTTGGATCAAGCAATTAAGAATGTAGATGTTGTAATGATGTTGCGAGTTCAATCCGAGCGAATGGCGGCATCATTTTTTCCATCCGAGCGCGAATATTCCAGAGGCTACGGATTAGATCTAGCACGGTTAAATTCTCTAAATAGTTCAACGATTGTTATGCACCCAGGACCAATGAACCGAGGGCTAGAAATTTCGGCGGAAAGCGCTGATTCACATAAGTCGGTCGTGCTAGCTCAGGTGGCTAACGGAGTTCTAATTCGCATGGCGGTTCTTTATCAATTACTTGGTGGCGCAGCGCTAACCGGAGAGGTCAGTGCTTAGATGAAATACACAATTAAGAACGCTCGCATGTTGGATGGTGCGGTTGTAGATATTGAAATTGCGAATGGTGTTATCGCCAATATTGGTAATGGCATAAATTCGGGCGAGATTATCGATGCAGCTTCTAATCTGGTTATTCCGGGATTAGTTGATCTACATACGCATTTGCGCGAACCAGGAAGAGAAGATAGCGAAACTGTAGAGACTGGTAGTGCAGCGGCAGCAAAAGGTGGCTTTACTGCAATATCTGCAATGGCTAACACTTTTCCGGTAGCAGACACTGCTGGAGTTGTAGAACAGGTTTTCAGATTAGGACAGGAAGCTGGCCTATGTGATGTGTTCCCGATTGGAGCTGTTACCTCAGGATTAGAAGGAAAGAAATTGGCAGAGCTTGGTGCAATGGCTAATTCGAAGGCACAAGTTCGTATCTTTAGCGATGATGGTAAATGCGTTTCTGATCCATTGTTGATGCGTCGCGCATTGGAATATGTAAAAACTTTCAATGGAATAATCGCTCAACATGCTCAAGAACCAGCGCTAACTGTTGGTTCGCAAATGAACGAAGGAATAGTTTCCTCAAAATTAGGATTGACTGGCTGGCCCGCTGTTGCCGAAGAAGCAATCATTGCGCGCGATATTCTCTTAGCCGAGCACGTAGGAAGCCGACTTCATATCTGTCACTTAACTACAGCAGGCGGAGTAGATTTAGTTAGGTTCGCAAAATCGCGAGGAATTAGCGTTACCGCAGAAGTAACACCGCATCACCTGCTACTCACAGATGAGCTTGTGGCTAATTACGACCCGGTTTTCAAAGTTAATCCACCTCTTCGTACCGAGAACGATGTGATAGCCCTACGCAAAGGTCTAGCTGATGGCACTATTGATATCGTCGGTACAGATCACGCACCACATCCAACAGAGGATAAAGACTGTGAATGGCAGAGCGCTGCTTTTGGAATGGTTGGATTAGAAACAGCGCTCTCGGTAGTAGTTAAAGCGATGATCGAGACTAATCTGATGAATTGGGAAGATTTGGTGGACCGGATGTCTATCGCGCCCGCACGAATAGCTGGATATTCAAAACACGGACAGAATGTGGCGAAAGGCTCACCAGCGAATCTAACAATCATCGACACGGCGGCGACATGGATTGTGGACCGTAATAGACTCGCTTCAAAGAGCAAGAACACTCCCTTCGCCGGCATGACAATGCCGACTCAGGTTCGCCACACTTTCCTCAATGGCCAACTTGTTCTTAAAGATTCGCAGATTGTTCAAAAATCGAATGGGGGAAGCAATTGAGTAAGGCTTACCTCGTTCTAGATGATGGGAGTATTTTCGAAGGCGAAAGTTGGGCGCTAGAAGGGGAAACTTTTGGCGAGGCAGTCTTTCAGACTGGCATGACTGGATATCAAGAGACTTTGACCGACCCTTCGTATCACAAGCAAGTTGTCATCATGACGGCGCCTCATATCGGTAACACTGGAATGAATAGCACCGATGAAGAGTCGTCCAAAATTTGGGTGAGTGGTTTTGTTGTTAGAAATCCTTCTCCCGTAGTTAGCAATTGGCGCGCAACTAGAACTCTTGAGGATGATTTGATTTCAAATGGTGTTGTTGGCATCAAGGGAGTCGATACTCGAGCAATCACTAGACACTTACGCGACTTAGGCTCAATGCGAGTTGGAATATTCTCAAATACGCAATTAACCCGCGATGAGATGGTTATTAAAGTTCGGAAATTGCCTCAAATGGCCGGTTCTTTCCTTGCCGATGATGTCTCTACAAATGCTACCTACATAATTCCTGCTATTGGTGAGAAGCGATTTAAAGTTGTTGCACTTGATATGGGAATAAAGGCGGCAACTCCGCGATCAATGTCAGAACGTGGAATTGAAGTCCATGTAGTTCCCTCTAAAATCACCTTCGATGAGATAGCAGCTATGAAACCGGATGGTGTATTCCTATCGAATGGCCCCGGCGATCCAGCGACTATGGTCGATATGGTTGCTTTAGTGCGCGAAGTTTTGGCTGCGAAAATTCCACTCTTTGGAATCTGTTTTGGTCACCAAATTATTGGTAGAGCGTTGGGCTTCGAGACTTACAAACTACCTTTTGGTCATCGTGGTATTAATCAACCTGTAAAGAATTTGCGGAGCGGTGTTGTAGAAATTACTGCTCATAATCATGGTTTCGCAGTAGCTGCGCCAATTGAAGGAAACTTTAATACGATTTATGGCGCCGGATTTGTAAGTCATATCTGTCTCAATGATGGTGTTGTTGAAGGGCTAGAACTTTTGGAGACTCCGGCCTTTAGCGTTCAATATCATCCAGAAGCTGCAGCTGGACCGCATGATGCAAGATATCTATTTGATCAATTTGTGACACTTATGTCGAATGCGGGTGGAGCAAATGCCTAGAGATAATTCAATTGAGAGCGTTCTAGTTATTGGAAGCGGGCCTATCGTTATTGGTCAAGCCTGCGAGTTTGATTATTCTGGAACCCAAGCCTGTCGTGTTCTACAAAGTGAAGGTATTCGGGTAATTCTGATCAATTCAAATCCAGCAACAATTATGACCGATCCAGAATTTGCAGATGCTACATATATCGAACCAATAACCCCAGAGATTATCGAACAGATAATTCTCAAGGAGAAACCAACGGCGATTCTTGCAACGCTGGGTGGACAAACAGCGCTAAATGCTGCGATGCAACTATATGAGCGTGGATCTCTAGAGCGACTTGGCGTGAAACTAATCGGCGCCGATATTCCAGCAATTAAACGGGGCGAGGACCGGGAAATTTTCAAGGAGATTGTAGAAAAAATCGGTGGTTCTTCGGCGAAATCAATTATTTGTCACACGATGGAAGAGTGCATCGCTGGAGCAGCAATTCTTAACTACCCAGTAGTTGTTAGACCATCTTTTACGATGGGTGGACTTGGTTCAGGCATTGCGCATAACCAGAGTGATTTGGAATTGATTGCAGGCGCGGGGTTGCGCCATAGCCCAACAACTGAAGTTCTGCTTGAAGAATCAATTATTGGTTGGAAGGAATTTGAGTTAGAAGTCATGCGCGACCACAAAGATAATGTGGTTATCGTTTGCAGCATTGAAAATATTGATCCGATGGGTGTTCACACCGGAGACTCAATAACGGTAGCGCCCGCACTAACGCTCACTGATGTTGAGTATCAGAAACTTCGCGATCTCTCGATAGATATTATTAGGGAGGTCGGTGTTGCAACAGGGGGATGTAATATCCAATTTGCAGTTAACCCAGCAGATGGTCGAATTATTGTTATCGAAATGAATCCTCGTGTTTCTAGATCTTCAGCGCTAGCTTCAAAAGCAACTGGTTTCCCAATTGCCAAAATAGCAACAAAATTAGCAATTGGTTACACCTTAGACGAAATTCAAAATGACATTACGAAATCTACACCAGCCTCTTTTGAGCCGACTCTGGATTACATAGTGGTTAAAGTGCCGAGATTTGCCTTCGAAAAGTTTCCTGAGGCAGATACAAAACTTACAACGACAATGAAGAGCGTTGGCGAAGCGATGGCAATTGGAAGATCATTTCCGCAGGCACTGCAGAAAGCCTTGCGCTCGGTTGAAAAGAAGGGAACGAGTTTTCATTGGAATACTTCTGGGGTAACTAAGGAGTATTTACTTGCTGCGATGTCGGTCCCAACAGAACATCGACTTCAACAAATTCAGCTTGGTCTTTTTCTTGGATTAACAATTCCTGAAGTATTCGCCGCGACCAAGGTTGACCCTTGGTTTCTCACTCAAATAGTTGAGATTAACCAGGTTGCCCAAGAAATCTTGAGTGAAAACCCACTATCAGAAGAGCTGCTTCGTAAAGCGAAAAATTATGGCTTCTCTGATCTTCAAATTGCGCATTTAACGAATCAGAAGAGCTCTGATGTCATGGCAGCTCGCGCACGAATTGGATTACATCCGGTTTTTAAAACAGTTGACACATGTGCTGCTGAATTTGAAGCTCACACGCCATATCACTATTCGAGTTATGACTTGGAGAGTGAAGTTATTGCTCGCACAAAACCTGCGGTAATAATCCTGGGAAGTGGTCCCAATCGTATTGGTCAGGGAGTTGAGTTTGATTACTCATGTGTTCACGCAGCCTTCGCATTGAAAGAAGCTGGGTTCGAGACTGTGATGATCAATTGCAATCCAGAAACTGTCTCAACCGATTACGACACATCCGATCGTCTCTATTTCGAACCACTTACTCTTGAGGATGTTCTGGAAGTTATTCGCGCAGAACAAGCCGCAGGACCAGTTCTCGGAGTTATCGCACAATTGGGTGGACAGACTCCACTTGGTTTAGCACGCGGCTTGCAAGAAGCAGGAATTACGATTCTTGGAACCTCGCCTGATGCAATCGATATGGCTGAAGATAGAGGTCAGTTCGGTGAACTTCTAAATGTAAGTTCTTTAGTTGCTCCTACATTTGGCATGGCAAATACCTTCGAAGAGGCAGTAGAGATCGCCCATCGAATTACCTATCCAGTCTTAGTACGACCATCATTCGTATTGGGT